>JAEYYL010000378.1 GCA_023430825.1 Verrucomicrobiota bacterium
CCGCCGCTCGGCGGGATCACGGCGCTGCTGCCGGAGAGCCGGTTGATCGAGTGGATTCGCGAGCCGGCGAAAGTGATCGCGTCGGGCGATGCGCGCGCGACGGCTCTGCTCGCGCGCTACAAGGTGCCGATGCCGCCGTTCGCGCAGTTGTCGCGCGAGGAGATCGGCGCGATCCTGGCATTCATCGATCGCGAGTCGGCGGCGCAGCGGCTCGCGCCGCTCGAGCTCGATCGGGTGTCGGCGACGGCGAGCGCGGTGCGGCTGGCGGCGCCGGTGCGAGCGGGCGGACTGGCGATCGAGCTGGAGGACGTGGTGCAGCTTCCGCGGCTGGCTGGCCGCACGGCGTATAAAGGCATCACGCTGCTGCGTGCCGATCCGCGCGAGGCGGGCGTGTTGTTCGTCGACGAATTGATGGGGCTGCTTTATCGAGTGCGGGGGCGGGAGGTCGGTGTCTTCCTGGATGTGCGCGAACATTTCGCGGAGTTTCTGTGCGATCCGGGCGTGGCGTCGGGGCTGGGCAGTTTTGCGCTGCATCCGGAGTTCGCGCGCAACGGGCTATTCTACACGCTGCATTCAGAGCGTTTTCGCGGTTCGCCGGCGGTGAATGCGAGTGACATCCCGGCGGATGTGCCGCCGTGGGAGACGCCGCCGCTGGAGTGGGTGTTGACGGAGTGGCGGCTCGCCGATCCGGCGGGCGCGGTCTTCGCGGGCGAGCGGCGCGAGGTGTTGCGGTTCGTGACGCCCACGACAGGCCATGCGGGTCAGGAGATCGCGTTTGCGCCGGTGAGCGGGCGCGACGATCCGGACTACGGGAAACTTTTCATCTGCGTCGGCGACGGCGGTTCGGGGAATTTGAAACGGCCGGACATGGCGGGGCATCCGCGGACGTTTCTCGGCGCGATTTTGCGCATCGATCCGGCGGGGAGCGATGGGACGAACGGTCGCTACGGAATTCCCGTGGACAATCCGTTTGCGGCGAGCGCCGATCGGGCGGTGCGCCGGGAAATCTGGGCTTACGGTTTTCGGAATCCGCATCGTGTCAGCTGGGATCTGGCGCACGGGAGGCGGATGATCGCGGTCGATATCGGCGAGGCGAATATCGAGGAGGTGAACCTGATTGAGAAAGGCGGGGCGTATGGCTGGGGCGTGGCGGGGATCGAAGGGCGCACGCGCATCGATGTGCGGACGGACCTCAAGGTGGTGTTCCCGGCGACAGCGGAGGAACTGGAAGGCGTGCGGCTGCCGTTCGGCGAATACGATCATGCCGACGGCGCGGCGATCACGGGCGGTTATGTGTATCGCGGGCCGATCGAGGCGTTGCGGGGCAAGTATGTGTTCGGCGACATCGTCAACGGCCGGCTCTTCTATATGAACCTCGACGCGGAGTTGACGGACCGCGCGATCTACGAACTGACGGTGATGCGTGACGGCGCGGTGACGGACGTGAAGACGCTGGCGCGGGCCGAGCGTGCGCATTTGAGAATTGGATACGACGAACGCGCGGGCGACCTGTATGTGCTGACGAAGGACGACGGGAGGGTGCGTCGCGTGACGGCGGCCTATGCGCGATGAGTGTGAGGCGGGCTGCCAGGCGGGATGAAACAGACCAATGCAATCGAGCCTTGGGACACAGAGGTCACGGAGCGCCGACACAGAGGAAGCGGGAGGCCACGAGGTGTTTGGAGTCTTTCCGGCAGATGAATGCTCACGGCGACGAGGGCTCGTGCCTGCATCAGGGGTTTCGCTCGGTGGCCCCTGCAAGCTAACGCGCGCTGCGGGGTTTGCGGTCGAGGTTGGCGGCGACGTCCTTGGCGGCTTGGGTCGTCACGCCGGGCTTTCCGAGGAAGCCGAGATCGCGAAACCAGTCGAGGTAGCGGGCGGACCAGGTGCCGAAGGCGAGGCCGCCCATGTTGGCGAGGCCGCCGGTCGCGGGCGGTTCGTCGGGGCCGACCTTGTCGCCGGGATGCCGGCCGCGCGCGTAGATGTGCATCTCGACATTCGGCACGCCGTCGTTGAGCAGCGCGGTGAAGTATTCGTTGGCCCAGACGGCGTGAATCCAGTCGTTCCAGCCGGCGCTGGCGATGAACGCGGGCGGGGCGTCGCGCGGGATCGGCGGCTGGCCGCCACGCGCAAACGGCGTGGGCCCGGGGTAGATGATGCCGGCGAAATCGGGGCGCGAGGAGATGCGCGCGAGCGGGTTGCCGGGGACGTCGTTCTGACGATCGAACTCGGCCCACTGAATCGTGGCGAAGGCGGCGAGTTCGGCGCCGGCGGAGAAGCCCATGATGCCGATTTTGGCGGGATCGAGTTTCCACTCCTTCGCGTAGGCGCGCACGAGCTTGATGGCTTGCAAAGCGTCGTTGACGCCGTCGATGCGCGGTTCGTAGCCGTCGCTGCGCAGTCGGTTGCGCAGGATGATCGTGCTGACGCCGTGGTTGGCGAAGAACGGGACGAAGGGCGCGCCCTCGCTGCCGACATTGAGCGAGCGGTGTCCGCCGCCGGCGGCGAGGATGATGGCGGCGCCGGTGTTGAGCTGGCCGTGGCCGGGGTGGAATTCGATCGAGGGATTGTGGATGTTGACGATCGCGCCGAGCAGGGTCGGACCCCACATTTGGTAAACCTCGGCCTCGCGGAGGCGGTCTTGGTTGAGATAAGGCGAATCGGGCGGGTAAAGGGGGATCACGACGCCGCCGGGGAGAATCGGCTGCGGGGCGTAGGGAGCGTCGGTGGCCGGGCCGGGCGCGGGGACGCCGAGCGGAGCGGGAAGCGGCGGGAGCGAGGTGGACGCGGTGGCGTCGGCAGCAGCGGACGTGGAGAATGCCGCGCTCACGAAGAAGCCGCATCCGAGGATGACGAGGGAAGTAAGACGGGACAGGCGGGGGAGGAAGGAACGCATGAGGAGGCGTGATGGGGTGAGGACGCGAAGCGAGGAAAAGGGGGCGATGTCGCGTGGCCAAGAAATAGGGCGAAGGGGGACCGTGCAACGCGGGATGCTGAGGGCGCGGGGAGCGGGGCTCGGTTGGACGGGCGGGTGATTTCTGATCATTTTTCTGTCATCCTACTTCCGTCCTCCACGGGCCGATCACTGGCGGTGGCGTTAACGAAGAAGGGGTGACCGGTGGGCAGAAAAATGGGGGCAGAAAAATAAGGAGGAGAGGGTGGAAGGTTTGGGGCTTTTCTTTCGGGGAGGGGCGGGGTTTGGTCGGACGAAATTTCTCATGCGTCTTCGTTTCGATTTTCGCCGTTATGGGCTGCCGTTGCGGGTGCCGGTGCGGACGGCGCACGGCGTCTGGACGCAGCGCGAAGGCGTGTTGGTTCGGATCGAGGACGAACACGGGCGCGCGGGCGTGGGCGAGGCGGCGCCGATCGATGCGTTCGGGACGGAGACGGTGGACGAAATCGCGACGGCGTGCGGCGGGTTTGGCGCGTGGGTGGAGCGCGACGTTTTGGCGGGCGTGCCGCAGCGACTGCGGTGTTTGAGGAATGCGTGTGCGCGTGCGTTGGAGGGAATGGAGGGAACGGCGAACGCCGCGCCGGAGAACGAAGAAAAAGGCGCGGATTATCTGGCGGTGGCGGCGTTGTTGCCGGCGGGGCGCGCGGTGCTGGCGGCGATCGAGGGAAAGGCGGAGGCGGGGTTTCGCGTCTTCAAATGGAAAGTGGGCGTGGGCGATGCGGCGGACGAACTCGCGTTGCTCGACGACGTGTGTGCGAAGCTGCCGGACGGCGCGAAGCTGCGGCTCGACGCGAATGGCGCGTGGGACCGGCGGCGCGCGGAGCGGTGGCTGGAGCGGTGTGCGGACCGGCCGGTGGAATTTGTCGAGCAACCCGTCGCGGCGGACGCGCGCGGTGCGGAGGATTTGTTGTTGGGGCTGGCGGGGGATTTTCCGGCCGCGATCGCGCTGGACGAGTCGATCGCATCGGACGGTGATGTTGAAAAATGGCTCGGGGCGGGTTGGCGCGGCGTGTTTGTCGTGAAACCGGCGCTGCTCGGCGAAGTGCGTGCGACGATTGAGAAACTGGAGACGGCGAAGAGCGCGGTCGTGTTTTCGTCGGCGCTCGAGACGGCGGTCGGCGCGCGCGCGGCGCTGCGACTGGCGCTGCGGTGGCGTGGAGAGAAGCGGGCGCTGGGTTTTGGCGTGTGGCCGCTGTTTGCGGATGCGCGTTTCGACGGGCCGGGAGCGGCGCCGTTCATTCGCAAGGAGGATGTGGAGCGGATCGACGCGGAGGCGGTATGGAACGCGCTGAGTTGAAGGCGCTGGTCCGCGCGATGGGTTGCGCGGAGGAACGCGGAGAGACGGTGTTGTTGTGCGATCCGCGCTGGGGTGCGGCGGAGCGGGCGCCGGTTCGGGCGCTCGCGATGACGGGGACGGCGGTCGACGACGGCTGGCTCGGCGTGCCGACGGGCGGGACGAGCGGAGGGTTGAAGTTTGCGCGGCACGACGAGCGGACGTTGGGCGCGGCGGCGGCGGGTTTTGTGGCGCACTTCGGGGTCGAGCGCGTGAACGCGGTGGATGTGTTGCCGCCGTTTCACGTGAGCGGGTTGATGGCGCGCGTGCGGTGTGCGGTCACGGGGGGCACGCATGTCGCGTGGGACTGGCGGCGGCTGGAAGCGGGGGAGCGGCCGGTGGTGGCGCGGGCGCGCGGGGACTGGATGATTTCGCTGGTGCCGACGCAGTTGCAGCGGCTGCTGGCATCGGAAGCGGCGGTGGCATGGCTGCGGGGCTTCCGGGTGATTTTTCTCGGGGGCGGTCCGGCGTGGGGCGCGTTGACGGACGCGGCGGCGAAGGCGGAACTGCCGGTGGCGTTGAGCTATGGGATGACGGAGACGGCGGCGATGGTGACGGCGTTGAAGCCGGACGAGTTTCTTGCGGGCGAGCGGTCGGCCGGGTCACCGTTGCCGCACGCGCGGGTGACGGTGGACGCGGCGGGCCTGATCGGCGTGGAAGGGGCGTCGTTGTTTCTTGGATACATGCCGGAGCGCAGGGCGCAGAGGTTTCTGGTCACGGAGGATCTCGGGGAGTTCGATGCGCGCGGGCGGCTGCGCGTGCTCGGGCGCCGCGACGCGGTGATCATCACCGGTGGCGAGAAAGTGAATCCGCTGGAGGTGGAGGCGGCGTTGCGGGCGACGGGCGAGTTCGCGGACGTGGCGGTGGTCGGCGTGCCGGACGCGGAGTGGGGCGAGGCGGTGGTGGCGTGTTATCCGGCGGGCGGAGTGGCGCCGGATAAGGTCAAGATCGAGCACGTGATTAATCGTCACTTGTCCGCTTACAAACGTCCGAAGCGCTATGTGGCGGTGGCGGACTGGCCGCGGAATGCGCAGGGAAAAGTGAATCGCGTTTTATTGCGGCTGCGCGCGGCGGAGGATGTTGCCGGGGTGGAAAAGCGTTTGCCTCGCCCGGTCAAATGAACCGTCATCGTTCGATGCGCGTCGCCCACTTTGAGAAAGTTTTTGGCGCTTTGGAAACAGCGGGAGTTCGATTTCTGGTCGTGGGTGGGGTGGCGGCGATCGCGCACGGTGTGGTGCGTTATACGAACGATCTGGATCTGGTGATGGCGTTCGACGAAGGAAATTTGAAGATGGGCGTGGCGACTTTGGAAAAATTGGGATTTCGCGCGAAAATTCCCGTGACGGCCGAGGCGTTTGCCAGGCAGGAGAACCGGACGAAATGGGCCCGGGAAAAGGGTATGGTCGTTTTTCAGATGGCGTTGTTCGAGGAGGACGATCTGCCGATTGATATTTTCATCGAGCCTCCGTTCGACTTCGAGGCGGAGTATGCGCGGGCGACGCGTTACGAACTAGCGCCCGACGTGTTCGCGCCCGTGGTGGCGGTGGCGCAGCTGATCGCGATGAAGGAGAAGGTGGGGCGTCCGCGCGATCTCGACGACGTGGCCAAACTGAAGCGGCTCGCAAAACTCTGACATGGATTCAACGCGCGACGACTGGCAGTCCAACGGTTGGGACGATCACGAGATTTTTCATCTGGAGACGGGGCGTCGCATGTCGTTTCGCGCGAAGCTCGCATGGCTGGAGGAAGCGGATCGCATGGCCCGGTTCCTCGCGCGGAAGCGGCGGTGGATCGACAAGGACGGAGTGATTCACGAGCCCTTGGATGCGGTCGCTGAACCCCCGGCGGATTACAGCCCGTCAGCCGGCGGCGAGCCACGCGGCCAGGGCTGAGGGAATCGGGACGCGGGCGCGTTTCGAACGCGAGGTGACGACGTGCTCGGTGCGGATACGCGCGGCGATTTTTTCGACGGTGCCGAGTTTGAAAATTTCAAAACGGATCGCGTAGGAATTTTCCGTGCGCGGCTCGGGCGCGACGGTGACGCGGAGTTTGTCGCCGGGGCGCAGCGGGCGGAGGTAGTCGGCTTCGCTTTTTGCGACGGGCACGATCACGTCGTTATCGAGGAAAAAGGCCGGCAGGTCGATGCCGCTGGCGGCGAGGGACTCCTCGTAGGCTTCGTGGCAGATCGCGAGGTAGTTGGGGAAAAACACGACCCCGGCGGCGTCGGTGTCGCCGAAGCGGACGGTGCGAAGGTAACTGAACGGCATGGGGCGACGGAATACGCGCGTGGGGCGGAAGGGGAGGAAAAAGCGTGGGTGGAGTGCGGCGCGGGGCGAGGGGCGTTTTGGTCGGGCGCGGCGGGGGCGCCGCGGCTCCAGCGGGTGGCCGAAAAATTTCGTGTGTTTCGCGGGTTTCGTGGTTCGCTGCGGGCGTGACCAAAAACGAGATTGCCGATGTGTTGAACGAGATTGCGCTGCTGCTCGAGTTGAAGGGCGAGAATCCGTTCAAGGTGCGGGCGTATCAGTCGGGCGCGCGCGTGGTGGAGGCGTTCGAGCAGGCGGAACTCGAGCGGTTGATCGCGGCGGGTGAATTGCAGACGGTGAAAGGGATCGGCGATGCGCTCGGGCAGAAAATCACCGAGCTGCAGACGACGGGGCGGCTGGAATTTTTCGAGAAGTTGAAGGCGTCGGTCGCACCGGGGCTGGTGGAGTTGCTGGAGATTCCGAGCCTCGGGCCGAAGAAGATCAAAGTGCTGTTCGAGAAACTCGGGGTGGCGGACATCGCGTCGCTCACGCAGGCGTGTGCGGACGGGAAAGTGGCGGAGCTCGCGGGGTTCGGGGCGAAGACGCAGGAAAAGATTTTGGCGGGCATCAAGAATCGCGAGGCTTACGGCCGGCGGCATTTGTGGTGGGAGGCGGCGGCGGTGGCGGCGCCGATCGTGGCGGGGTTGCGCGCGCTGCCGCAGGTGAAGCGGGCGGAGTCGGCGGGGAGTTTGCGGCGCGGGATGGAGACGGTGGGCGATCTGGATTTCATCGTGGCGGCGGACGACGTGGCGCCGGTGGTGGAGTGGTTTGTCGCGATGCCGGGCGTGCAGGAGGTGACGGCGCAGGGCGAGACGAAGGCGAGCGTGCGGTTCGCGAGCGGGTTGCAGGCGGATCTGCGCATCGTGCCGGACGAGCAGTTCGTGTTCGCGCTGCATCACTTCACCGGATCGAAGGATCACAACGTGCAGCTGCGTCAGCGGGCGCTCGCGCGGGGGGTGAGCTTGAGCGAGTGGGGACTCTTGCCGGCGGAAGGCGAGGGGACGGTGAAGGCGAAGGCGGCGGACAAGGCGCGGCGCACGGCGGCGAATTCGGAGGCGGAGTTGTTCGCGGCGCTGGGGCTGAAGTTCATCCCGCCGGAGTTGCGCGAAGGGCTGGGCGAGATCGAGGCGGCGGAGGCGGGGGAGCTACCGCGGCTGGTCGAAGCGGCGGATTTACGCGGGACGTTTCACTGTCACACGACGGCGTCGGACGGGCGCAACACGCTGACCGAAATGGTGGCGGCGGCGGAGGCGCTGGGTTGGGCGTATTGGGGAATTGGAGACCACTCGAAGTCGAGCGTGCAGGCGAAGGGGTTGACGGAGGAGCGGCTGGAGAAACAGATCGCGGAGATTGCGGCGCTGAACGCGAGCGGGCGGTTCAAGACGCATGTGTTCTCGGGATCGGAGTGCGACATCCTGCCGGACGGGCGGCTGGACTTCGACGACGGGTTGCTGGCGAAACTCGATTACGTGGTGGCGTCGGTGCACAGCACGTTCACGCAGGATGAGGCGACGATGACGGCGCGGATCGTGCGGGCGATCGAGCATCCGCGGACGACGATGCTGGGACATTTGACGGGGCGGCTGTTGTTGCGGCGCGAGGGTTATCGTGTGGACACGACGAAGATCGTGGATGCGGCGATCGCGAACGGCGTGATCATCGAGATCAACGCGAGTCCGTGGCGCGCGGAGATGGACTGGCGTTTTTGGCGGAAGGCGGCGGATCGCGGGCTGTTGACGTCGATCAATCCCGATGCGCACGAGACGGCGGAGCTGGGTTACGTGGCGGCGGGGATCAACGTGGCGCGGAAGGGCTGGCTGACGAAGGCGCAGGTGTTCAACACACGGACGCTGGCGGAGGTGAAGGCGTATCTGGCACGGCGGAAGTAAGCGCCGAACGCGCTTTGGCGCGGCGGGCCGGCTTGTGCGGAAGTCGAGGCCTACCGGTTGCGGACTTCGTGATAGAAGGCCTCGTAGCGGCTGACGATCGCATCGGCGGAAAAAACGGTGCGCGCCTTTTCTTCCGCGGCGCGACCGAGCGCGGTGCGGCGGCCGGGGTCGGCGATGAGCGATTCGAGGGCCTGCGCAAGGTCGTCGGGCTCGGCGGAGGGGACGAGCAGCCCGTTCACATCGTGATCGATCACCTCGGGGATGCCGCCGACGGCGGTCGAGACGCTGGGCACGCCGAACGCCATCGCTTCGAGGATGCCGAGGCAGAAGCTTTCGGAGTCGGAGGTAAACACGCCGAGGTCGGCGGCGCCGAGGTAGTCTTCGATTTCGAATACGTTCTGGCGAACGACGATCCGGTCCTCGATGCCGAGCCGGCGAACCTCCTCCTCGAACGGGGCGAAATCGCCGCCGGCGAGGATGAGGAGTTTGAATGCATCCGAAGAACGGATACGCGCGATCGACGCGAGGAGGCGATCGATGCGTTTGACCGGGCGGAGATTCGAGAGATGAACGAGGAGCGTTTCGTCGCGGAGGCCGAGTTCGCGGCGGACGACGTCGCGCGGTCGCGCGGTGGGGCGGGGGGAGAAGAAGTTGTGGATGACCTCGATCGGGCAATCGGGCCCGAGGACGCGGTGGGTTTCGCGTTCGAGGAAGCGCGAGACGGCGGTGACGGCGTCGGAACGCTGGAGGGCGTGGCGGACGGCGGGGCCATAGCCGGGGTCGTTGCCGAGGAGGGTGGTGTCGGTGCCGTGCAGCGTGGTGATGAGTTTCGGCCGGCGGTCGGGCGGAAGCATCTCGAGCGCGAGGATCGCGGCGGTCGCGTGGGGCACGGCGTAGTGCACGTGCAGGATGTCGAGTTGGTGGTCGCGGCTGACCTCGGCCATCTTGACGGAGAGCGGGAGCGTGTAATCGGGGTATTTAAACAGGTCGTAGCCGTTGACGATGACCGGATGGAAAAACAGATGCGTGGCGTCGATCGAGATGCGGAACGGGCGTTCGTAGCTGATGAAGTGGATCTCGTGGCCGCGGCGCGCGAGTTCCTCGCCGAGGGCGGACGCGAGGATGCCGCTTCCGCCGACGGACGGGTAGCAAGTGATGCCGATTTTGAGGGGGCGGGTCATGGCGGAGAGGAGAGGAGTGCGGTGGAACCCGACGTCCTCGTCGGGTTGGAGGAAAGAACGGAGCGCGATTCAACCCGACGGGACGTCGGGTTCCA
>JAEYYL010000142.1 GCA_023430825.1 Verrucomicrobiota bacterium
GCCGGGCATCACACCGCTGAAGCCGGGTTCGGGCACGCGGCCGTTTTTCGGCGTGGTCCCGAAAGTGGTCGACGATCACGGCAAGGAAGTGCCGCGCAACGCCGGCGGAAAGCTCATCATCACGAAGCCGTGGCCGTCGATGTTGCGCACGCTCTGGGGCGACGACGAGCGCTACCAGAAGGCGTATTGGAGCGAGTTCAAGGGCGTGTATTTCACCGGCGACGGTGCACGTCAGGACGAGGACGGTTACTTCTGGATCGTCGGGCGCATCGACGACGTGCTCAACGTCTCGGGTCACCGCATCGGCACGGCGGAAGTCGAGAGCGCGCTGGTGTCGCATCCGGCGGTCGCCGAGGCGGCGGCGGTCGGTCGGCCCGACGAGTTGAAGGGCCATGCGCTGGTCGTTTTCGTGTCGTTGAAGGCCGGGCAGACGGCGAGCGATGCGCTCAAGGAGGAGTTGCGCAATCACGTGGGCAAGGAGATCGGCTCGCTGGCGAAACCGGACGTCGTCCGCTTCGCCGCGGCGCTGCCGAAGACTCGCAGCGGAAAAATCATGCGCCGCATCCTGAAGGAGATTGCGATCGGTGGGACGATCAAGGGCGACACGACGACGCTCGAGGATTTCAGCGTCGTCGCGAGCCTGCAGTCGGACGAATAAGCGAACGGCACGCAGCACGCAGCGGCGGTCCGGGGGGCCCGCCGCTACGAAACAGGCGGCGCCGCGGGAGCAGGGTGCCAGCACCAGTGCCACGGCTCGAACGCGATGGCGTGTGGGTTGCCGCGCGGGTAGCTCAGGGTGAAGCCGAACGCTGCGGCGTGGTGCATCAGCCACGCGAAAGCGGGCGTTTGCGCGAAGCTTTCCTCGAACGGCGGATCGCCCGGGGTGCCGAGATCGAGCGCGCGGCCGGTGTGGTGCTCGCTGTAGCCGGGGGCGGTATTGACGCGGAGGATTTGGGCGAGCGGCTGGCGAGCGGCGAGTTTGGCGCGGATGATCTCGGCTTGGCGCGCGATGCTGCGGAAGCCTGAAAGCGGAAGCAGGACGATGCCGTCGGCTGCGGCGGCGGCATTCATCGTTTGCCACGCGATGGCGGCGGGTGCGAGGAGGCGGATTTCGCGGAGTGCGTCGGAAGCGCGGGGGACCGCGACGAGTTGCTCCGCAGGCGGCTCAGGCAGAAACGAAAGGCGTCGGACAGACGCGTAATCGGGTGGAATGGCCAGTTCGGCGTGGAGCGCTGATAGAATGGAGGGCGCTTTCGCCCGGTCGGAGTGCGAATGGGCGTTGTTCGACACGGGTGACGTTGGTCGGGGCGTAAAGCCCTTCCCACAAATCGACCTCCGCCTACGCGCCGTGCTCGGCGAGCCAGCGTTCGGCCTCGATCGCGGCCTGACAGCCCATGCCCGCGGCGGTGATCGCCTGGCGGTAAACATGATCGGCGCAATCGCCGGCGACATAGACGCCGTCGATTTTCGTCCTCACCTGCGAACCGGCGGCGGGCTTGAAGTAGCCGCCTTCGTCGACGTCGAGCGCCTCGGCGAACGGGCCGGTGTTGGGCACATGGCCGATGGCGACGAACAGACCCTTGATCGGCAGCACGCTCACCTCGTTTGTCTTGATATTCTGGATACGCAAGCCGGTGACGGCCCCTTGCTCGACACCCTCGACGGCGAGCGGGATGCTGTTCCACACGGGGACGATTTTTTCGTGGGACGTCGCGCGGTCGGCCATGATCTTGGAGGCGCGCAGCGTGTCGCGGCGATGAACGAGATACACCTTGCTGGCGAAGCGCGTGAGGAAGAGTGCCTCCTCGGCGGCGCTGTCGCCTCCGCCGATCACCGCCACGTCCATCTTGCGATAAAACGCGCCGTCGCAGGTCGCGCAGGTGGTCACGCCCTTGCCGCCGTAGAGTTCCTTTTCGCCGGGGATGCCGGTCATGCGCGGCGAGGCGCCGGTGGCGATGATGACGCTTTTGGCTAAAATCGTGCGGTCACCGCAGATGAGTTTGCGCGGGTGCGAGGTGAAATCGACGGCGGTGACGAGCGCCTGCTCGAAGCGCGTGCCGAACTTCGTGGCCTGCTCGCGCAGGTTTTGCATGAGCTGGAAACCGTCGATGCCGTGGGGGAATCCCGGGAAGTTTTCCACTTCGCTCGTCGTCGTGAGCTGGCCGCCGGGCAGTGCGCCCTCGAGCACGAGGGGGTTGAGATTGGCCCGGCCGGTGTAGATGGCGGCGGTCAAGCCGGCGCACCCGGTCCCGATGATGACGACGTTTTCGACGGAGGAGGAGGACATGCGGTGATTAGTTCAGTCGCAACATACCACAGTTGGGAAGGGGAAAGTGGTAACGGAAAGGCCGATGAGGGCGGTTCGCAGGCCATGGCGCGTGCGGTAGGGGGAACGCGCGTCGCGATACTCGGTCTGCGGGGCGCGGTTGCGATTCGTCATGGCTCACTCCGAAAAAGCACATTCCGGCGAACCCACTTCGGCCGATGCGGCGCAGGCGCGCGGCGAGGCGGAATGGGCGGCGTTGATGCCGGACGATCAATGGGAGGTGTTTGCCTCCGGGGCGGCGGCGATGGAGGCGGAGGGCGTGCCGTTCCTGCTCGCGGGCGCGATGGCGCTGGCGAGTTACACGGGACACTGGCGGAACACGAAGGACGTCGACGTGATCGTGCGAGAGGCGGATCGCGAACGGGCGATCGGGGCGTTGCGTGCGGTGGGCTTCGAGGACTATTTCGAGCGGCAGGCGTATGACCGGAGCTGGATTTTTCGCGGCTTCAGGAAAGGGGTGTTGTTCGACGTGATCTGGGGCCTGCCGAATCATCGCGTGGGGATCGACGATGCCTGGTTTGCGCACGCGACGCCGGTTTCGCTGCGCGGGCAAACGTATCGCGCGGCGCCGGCGGAGGAGATTGTGCGGGTGAAACTGTATGTGATGCAGCGCGAGCGGTGCGACTGGGTCGATGTGCTGAACGTGCTGGCGGCGACGGTGGAGCAACTCGCGTGGCCACGGTTGGTGGAACGGATGGGGCGGGACTTGCCGCTGCTCCAGGGGGCGCTGGCGATTTTCAACTGGATGTGTCCGGGACGCGCGCAGGCGCTGCCGGCTTGGTTGCGCAAGCAGTTCGCGCTGTCGCGGATCGAGGCGGAGGATCTGGCGGCGACGGAGGAGCGGCGCGTGCGGCTGTTCGACAGCCGGCCGTGGTTCGCGCTGCACCAGCCGATGGACCGGCCGCTGGAACGATGAACAGGCGGTTTTTTAACCACGGATGAACACGGATAAACACGGATCAATCAAAAGCCTGTTGGATTGGGTTTGTTTGGATATCCGTGTCCATCGGTCCATCCGTGGTTAACAGGATCTGACCATGCAAATTGGCGCGATGAATCACCCGGGGGAGCCGCTGGCGCGCGAGATTGCGTGGATGGCGGAGATGAAGCTGGACTTCATCGACCTCACGCTCGAGCCGCCGGAAGCGGCGACGTGGCAACTGCGGCCAGCGGAGGTCAGCGCGATGTTGCGCGATCACGGATTGGGCGTGGTGGGCCACACGGCGTTTTACCTGCCGATCGGGCATTCGTTTGAAAGCGTGCGGCGTGCGGCGGTCGACGAGTTGAGGCGCGCGGCGGAATTTTTTGCGAAGATCGGCGCGAAGTGGATGAACGTGCATCCGGATGGGCATGCGCCGTTTTTCGAGGAACGTGCGGTGGTGGTGCGCAACAGTTCGTCGCTGCGGGAAATCGTGGAGTTCGCGCGTCCGCTCGGGGTGGACGTGATGCTCGAAAACGTGCCGGGCCGTTTTAACACCGCCCTGCAGCTGGCGCCGATTTTCGAGGCGGTGCCGCAGTTGGGGCTGCACTTGGACATCGGCCACTGTAATCTCGGCGTGGAGCACAACACGGCAGGGGAATTGATCGCGCAGTTCGGGCGGCGGCTCGCGCATGTGCACGTGCATGACAACCGTGGCGGACACGCCGACCTGCATTTGGCGATCGGCATGGGTAACATGGATCTGGCGAAACACGTGCGGCAGTTGCACACGGGCGGTTACGACGGGACGATCACGCTCGAGGTGTTCGCGCCGGACCGGCATTTCCTGGGCTACAGTCGGGATCGGTTGCGCGAGATGTGGGCGGCGGCGGGGAAAGCGGCGGAGGCGTAAGGGCCGGGGGACGGCTCGACTTGGGGGCCTGATTGGGCGCTTGCGCTCCCGCGGGCGAGGCGTGACGGTGGCGGTTCACACCGTGTCCGCCCCCGTTCCACAGAAAGTTTATTTGCACGAGCCGGTTTGGGATCCCGCCCGCTGGCTGCCGACCACGCGCGACGAGATCGAGGCGCGCGGCTGGGATTACGTCGATGTCGTGCTGGTGACGGGCGATGCGTATGTCGATCACCCGTCGTTCGGTTCGGCGGTGGTGGGGCGGATCATGGAGCACGCGGGATTTCGCGTCGCGATTTTGCCGCAGCCGAACTGGCGCGACGACCTGCGCGATTTCAAGAAACTCGGTGTGCCGCGGTTGTTCTTCGGCGTCACGGGAGGATGCATGGACTCGATGGTCAACCGCTATACCGCTGCGAAAAAGCTGCGGAGCGAGGATGCTTATACGCCGGGCGGAGAGCATGGTTTTCGGCCGGATTACGCGACGACGGTTTACTCGCGGATTCTGAAACAGCTTTATCCGGATGTGCCGGTGTTGATCGGCGGGATCGAAGCGAGCCTGCGGCGCGTGACGCATTACGATTACTGGTCGGACACGTTGAAGCCGGGCATCCTCGAGGAGAGTGGCGCGGATCTGTTGGTTTACGGGATGGGCGAGTTGCCGTTGCGCGAGATCCTGCGGCTGCTGAAGCGCGGGGTGCCGTTCGCGTCGTTGAAGACGATTCCGCAGACGGCGGTGATGCTGCCGGCGGGCGCGCCGGTGCCGAAGAACGCGAACTGGGACGACTTTGCGCTGCATTCGCACGAGGCGTGCGAGCGCGATCGCACGCTCTACGCGAAGAATTTCAAGGACATCGAGACCGAGTCGAATCGGGTCAAGGCGCGGCGGCTGCTGCAGCCGGTCGGCGAGCGGATGCTGGTGGTGAATCCGCCGTATCCGACGATGAGCGAGGAGCAGATCGACGAGAGTTTCGATCTGCCTTACACGCGACTGCCGCATCCGAAGTATCGGAAGCGCGGGCCGATCCCGGCGTATGAGATGATCAAGCATTCGATCAACATGCACCGAGGGTGTTTCGGCGGGTGCAGCTTTTGCACGATCTCGGCGCATCAAGGTAAGTTCGTCGCGAGCCGCAGCAAGGCGAGCATCCTGCGCGAGGTGGAGTCGGTGAAGCAGATGCCGGATTTCCGCGGCACGATCACGGACCTCGGCGGGCCGTCGGCGAACATGTATAAGATGAAGGGCAAGCAGCAGTGGATCTGCGAGGAATGCGTGCGCCCGAGCTGCATCTGGCCGGATGTATGTCGAAATCTGGATACGGATCACACGGCGCTGCTCGACATCTACGAATCGGTGCGCGAGACGCCGGGCGTGAAGCATGCGTTCGTGACGAGCGGGATTCGCTACGATTTGTTTTTGCACGACAAGGGTGCGACGCCGGAGGTGAAGGCGAGCCACGAGAAATACATCGAGGAGCTCGCGGCGCATCACGTGTCGGGGCGGTTGAAGGTGGCACCGGAGCACACGAGCGATCACGTGCTGAAGGTGATGCGGAAGCCGACGTTCAACCTGTTCTACAAGTTCAAGGAGAAGTTCGATCGGGCGGCGGCGAAGGCGGGCAAGGCCCAGACGCAGATCATTCCGTATTTCATTTCGTCGCATCCGGGTTCGCGGCCGGAGGACATGGCGGAGCTCGCGTTGAAGACGAAGGACCTCGGTTTCCGGCTGGAGCAGGTGCAGGATTTCACGCCGACGCCGATGACGGTCGCGACGGAGATTTACGCGACGGGCGTGCATCCGTATGACGGCGCGAGCGTATGTGTCGCGCGCACGCCGGAGGAGAAGCAGGAGCAGCGGAGTTTTTTCTTTTGGTATAAGCCGGAGATGAAAGCAGCGCTGCGGAAATCGATGCAGCGGCTCGGGCTCGGCGAACTGGCGCGGCGGTTGATCGACGAGAAGAAGGCGACGGTCGATGTCACGCCGCCGCCGCACATCACGCCGTGTGGGATGAAGGCGAGCGAGGTGGCGAACGCGTCGATGAACGGGGGAGCGCGGCTGGAGGCGGCGCGGCGGGGGGCGAAGAAGCCGATGGACGGTGGGCGTTCGAAGGCGAAGGGGCCGGACGTCGACGCGTTGTTGCGCGAGGCGGGCGTGGCGGTGAAGCAGGCGCCAACAGCGAAATTTTTTAAGGATAAGCAGGAAAGGTGAGCGGAGAGCGCGCCTAAGCGGTTGGCGAACTTGACGGAAATTCGCAACTGGACAGGATATTGTCCATATGAACGCCGTGACCTATACCGCCGCCCGCGAGAATCTCGCTGCCACGATGGATCGCGTCTGTGAGGATCGGGAGCCCGTGATCATCACGCGCAATCGCGATCAGGCGGTCGTGATGGTGTCTCTGAAGGATTACAAGGCGTTGGAAGAGACAGCTTATTTGATGCGCAGTCCGGCGAACGCGCGGAGACTGTTGTCCTCGATCCACCAGTTGGAAGCGGGCAAGGGGAAGACGCGCAAACTGAAGGAAGTTTGAACCGGCGAGCGACGTAAAAGGAACGAGGCCGCAATTCCTAAACCGGTTACTCCAAGTCCACTCTCCGGCCATGCAACTCGTCTTCTCGTCCCATGCTTGGGAAGAGTATCTTTACTGGCAGGCGACGGACGCAAAACAGGTCCGGAGGATCAATCAGCTCATCAAGGAAATCATGCGCGAGCCGCATCTCGGCATCGGGAAGCCGGAGCCGTTGAAGCACGCCTTTCAGGGCTACTGGTCACGACGGATCGATAGCGAGCACCGGATTGTCTATAAGGTGGTGGGCGATCAATTGTGGATTGCGCAGCTCAGGTTTCACTACTGACGCTTGCTCGTCACGTCGCGCCGATTCGCGCGTTTCGGTTCACCACCCATAGCTGCGCTTGATGCGCACGGGTTCGTAGAGGTCGTTCGACAATTCTAAAATGAAACGGCTGGGCGTGAGCAGCATGCCGCCGGGGCCGGCGCGCGTCGCCACTTTCGGATACATCAGGTAGAGTTCGTTCTTCGCGCGCGTCACGGCGACGTAGAAGAGACGGCGCTCCTCCTCGACGTCATTCGCCTCGATCGCGCGACGGCCGGGAAATTGGCCGTCGGCGAGGCCGATCACGAAGACGACGTCGAACTCGAGCCCCTTCGATTGGTGAACGGTCGTGAGCTTCACCGAGTCGGGCGGCACCTCGACGTGGCGTTCACTGGTTTCGCCGTTCATGAGCGCGACCTGGGAGAGCATCTCGGCGATGTCGTCGAAGCGACTGGCGAAACCGACCAGGGCCTTCAACTCCTCGAGACGATCGATGTAGTCCGCATATTCGCCCTTCATGTAGTCGCCATACCAACCGTCGATCGCGGTCGAAATGACGGCGTCGGGCCGGCCGGTGCGCATGACTTCGGAGATCTGCTTGAGCGAGGCGCAGAAATTCGTCCAGTCGTCGCGCGCGTCCTTCGAGACCTTGGATTTCACGTCGTCGGTCGCGAGCACGTCCATGAAGTCGCGCTGCATGAGCCGGGCGAGGTCGTAGGCGGCGGCGTGGATTTTCTGGGCGCCCTTCTCGCCGACTTTGGGGAGGAGGACAGCGATGCGTTGCCAAGCGGATTCGTTGCGGGGGTTGGCGACGAACTGGACGAAAGCGACGAGATCGCGGACGTGCTGGCGTTCGAAGAATTTCACGCCGCTGGTGATCTGGTAGGGGACGCCGGCGCGGGAGAGGGCGAGTTGGACCTCGAGGGCGAGGAAGTGCGAGCGGTAGAGGATGGCGATCTCGCCGGGAGACACACCGTCGTCCTCGATGAGCGAGTGGATGCGCTTGAGGATGAACTCGGCCTGTTCGCGATCATCCATGGCCTGGACGACGGCGGGCTTGTAGGCGTTGGCGCGGGAGGCGCGGAGTTCCTTGTCGAAGTGACGGCCCTTGGGCTGGGCTTCGAGGACGCCGTTGGCCAGCGCGAGGATTTGCGGCGTCGAGCGATAGTTGGTTTCGATGCGGTGGATGACGGTGCCGGGGTGACGCTCGGGGAACGTCATGATGTTTTCGAAATCGGCGCCGCGCCACGAGTAGATGCACTGCGCGTCGTCGCCCACGGCCATGATGCGGTGATGGGGGGCGAGCGTGTCGATGATCTGGGACTGGATGGTGTTCGTGTCCTGGTATTCGTCGACGAGGACATGCTTGAAGCGTCCGGCGAACCAGTTCGCGACGTCGGGCGATTTTTTCAGGAGTTCGAGCCAGAGTTCGAGGAGGTCATCGTAGTCGACGACGCCCTGTTCGTGCTTCTTTTTCGCGTAGGCGGCGGCGAACGGCGGGAGCATCAGCTTGATCTCCTCGTATTGCTGGAACTGTCGCTCGACGGTCTCGATGACGGATTTCTGGGTGTTGCGCGCGAGCGAGAGGACGTTGAAGAGCGGGCCGGGGCGGGGGTTGGTCTTGTCCTTGAAGAAGAGTTTGTTCTCGGACTCGACGACCTGCTTGAGGAGCGATTCGGATTCGTCGCTGTCGAGGATGGTGAAGTTTTTCGGGATGCCGATGGCGTCGCCATACATGCGGAGGGCGCGGTTGCCGATCGAGTGGAACGTGCCGCCCCAGAAGCGTCCGGGTTCGACGCCGGTGAGGTCCTGCACGCGGTGGAGCATCTCCTTTGCGGCCTTGTTGGTGAACGTGAGGAGGAGGATCTCCCAGGGCTTCACGCCCTTTGAGAGGAGATACGCGACGCGGTAGGTGAGTGTGCGGGTCTTGCCGGAGCCGGCGCCGGCGAGGACGAGGAGCGGGCCGGGCTCGGCGGTGACGGCGTGAAACTGCTCGTCGTTGAGCGAGGCGCGGAAATCGATCGGCGGAATGTCGGACGGCGGGCGTTGGTCGAGGGAAAATTCCATCAAAGGGGAGATGGCCGCAAAGAAGCGCGGTCGGCGCAAAAGAAAAAAGCCGGCGTTCGGAATGCCGGTGGGGCGCGGCGCGCGCGAAGCGAGAATGTCATACATTATATGACATTGTGTTGGGCGGGGGCGGCGAGGAAATCAGGCTTCCTCGCGTCGCGAGGACCGGGAATAGCCGGGGCTTTCAAGCCACGGGTGGTTCAGTCGGACCCGACGCGTCGCGTAGCGACGCTCGAGGCGCGGCCATGAAGCGTTGCGTAGCGAACGCCTCATGAGGCAACCCGCTGCGATGGCCTGAACGCCACGGCTCTTCTCGTGAGGTCGCCCCGCGACCGCCAAAAAACTGATTTGCGCGCCGACCCCGGACGTCCCGCAGTTTGAGATTGCGCCGGGCGGGGCGGGGGCTTTGCTCTGACCCCTTCATCCATTTACCACCATGCAAGAACTCGTCACGTTGGAGTGCACCGAAGCCAAGAAAGAGGGCAAACCCGTTTCCCGTTACCTCACGTTCCGGAACAAGAAGACCGTCACGGAGCGCATCGAGAAGAAGAAGTATAACCCGCACCTGAAGCGGCACACGGTGCACAAGGAGATCAAGTAAGGCGTTCGTTGAGCGCGACCGGCGGCAGGCGCCGGTTCTATCAACAGCAAAGCCGGGCTTTTTGCCCGGCTTTTTGCTTTTTGGGTTTTGAGACTGTGCTGCGGATGGGTCCGTCAGCCGGTCTTTTTCTGCGGGAGCGAGGTGAAAGGGACGCTCGTCGCCGGGCCGCTGGAGCCGCCGGTGGGCGGGTTGGGCTGCTGTTGTCGTCGGGCGGCCCGCCAGCCTTCGCGATGCTTGCGAATCCAGTCGAGGAGCGCGCGTTCGAAACCGATGTCGTAGCCCAACCGTTCCGACTCCAGCCACTTGTGCTTTAGGATCTCTTCGCGCTCGGCCAGGAATTCCTGGTAGAGGCTGGATTGCTTGACGAAATCTCGGCTGGTCGCTGGCTCTGGTGCGGAGGAAGTCATTCGGCAGATCGGCGCGGACGAAAATGAGAGGGACGCGGACACGACTGTCAATGCCCGCAATTTTCCTAAATGTTACACCTGTGGGGTCGACGGTCGCGCGAGCGACGCGAGCAACGAGTCGGCGATCTGGCGAAAGACCTGGCCGGCGGCTCCGTCGGGCGTCTTGACGACAATGGGCAGGCCGGAATCGCCGCCTTCGCGGATTTCCGGGATGAGTGGAACCTGTCCGAGGAGCGTCGTGCCGAGGCGTTCGGCGGCGACGATGCCGCCGCCGCTGCCGAAGAGCGCGTGTTTCGCGCCGGTGGGATCGACGAAGTAGCTCATGTTCTCGGCGACGCCGAGGAGCGGGACGTTGACCTTCTGAAACATCAGGCCGCCTTTGCGCGCAACGTTGGTCGCGGCGGCTTGCGGGGTGGTGACGATGACGGCGCCGTCGAGCGGGAGGGTTTGCACGAGCGAGAGTTGGGCGTCGCCGGTGCCGGGCGGGAGGTCGACGAGCAGCACGTCGAGTTCGCCCCATTGCACGTTTTGGACGAACTGCTGCACAGTCTTCATGATCATCGGGCCGCGCCAAACGACGGGCGTGTTGTCGTCGACGAGGAAGCCCATGCTCATGACCTTCACGCCGTGGCGCTCCATCGGGATGAGCATCGCGGCGGCGCCGTCGCCTTCGACTTCGGGGCGGCCGTCGAGGCCCATCATGAGCGGAACGCTCGGACCGTAGATGTCGCAATCCATCAGGCCGACGCGGCCGGGGCGGCCCTTTGCGGTGAGGAGTTGAGCGAGGGCGCAGGCGAGGTTGACCGCGAACGTGCTCTTGCCGACGCCGCCCTTGCCGGAGCCGATGGCGACGGCGTGGCGAATGGTTTTCGGCGCGCCGGCGTTACCACCGAGATTGCCGCCGGAGCCCGCCGACGGGGCAGGTTTGGCGGCGGAAACGGCGATGTCGACGATGGTGTCCTTCACGCCGGGAATCGCGCGCAGGCAGGCGTCGACCTCGCGCTTGAGATGCAGGGGCGTTTTCGGGTCGCTGGTCGTGATCGCGAGCGAGACTTTCGCCGTGCCGTCCACGAGAGCGGCGGAGCGGACGAGCCCGAACGAAACGATGTCGCGGCTGAATCCGGGATATTTGACCTGCTTGAGATGTTCTTTGATTTCGTCGGGACTCACGGGCGGAGAAATTGGCGGCGGAAAAAGGAAATAAAGTTGTTATGGCCGGAGGCGGTGTAAATAGAAATGCCGAAACCTTCGGCACGTTTAAGCCACACAGTCACGTCATGCAAAAATTTCTTCGCCTCGTTTTCTTTCTCTCGTTCCTGGCCGGTCCCGCCCTTGCGCAGCGCGACATCGGCGAAGTCGTCGTCAGCGCGGAGCGTCACACGATTCCCGTGCGGGTGTCGGCCAACGTGCCCGAGTTGAACCAGCTCGCGTTGCAGGCATTCGGCGCGCACGGACGGTATCGGCTCACGGCGACGGGTTATGCTTACGACATCAAGTTCTCGCAGGCGACGGCGTCGCAGGTGCGGGTCGACATCACGCGCGGGAGCGCGGGCACGCCGGTCGCGTCTCAGGTGGCGACGGGCGCGAGTGCGCGTGAGGCGCTGCTGCGGGCGGCGGACATCGCGGTGGAGCGCACGAACGGTCTCGGGTTGAAGGGGTTTTTCACGGCGCAGCTCGCGTTCATCGGCGAGCGGACGGGCAAGAAAGAGGTTTACACGTCGGACTTGTTTTTCGGCGGAGCGAAGCAGATCACGCGGGACAACACGCACGCGTTGATGCCGCGCTGGTCGCCCGATGGCGGAAAGCTGCTTTACACGAGTTATTTCAGGGCGGGCTTCCCGGACATTTTTCAGATCAACCTCGGCACGTATCAGCGGACGACGTTCGTGAGTTTCAAAGGCACGAACACCGGTGCGCGCTACAGCCCGAATGGGCAGCAGGTGGCGATGATTTTGACGGGCGAGGGCACGCCGGAGGTTTATGTGAGCAATGCGCAAGGCCGGCAGGTGGCGCGCAAGACCCGCTCGGATGCCGTGAAATCTTCGCCGTGCTTTTCGCCGGACGGCTCCCGCATCGTGTTCGCGATGGAACCGGGGCCGCAGCTTTACGTGATCTCCACTGCTGGTGGGCAGGCAACGCGGGTATCCTCCGGGATCAGCGGCTACTGTGCCGAGCCGGACTGGAGTCGGACGGATCCGAACAAGATTGCGTTCACGATGCGGGTGGGCCGGAACTTTCAGATCGGCGTGTTGGATGTGTCGACGCGCACCGGCGGCCAGGTTTCGAAGGCGCCGTTTGACGGGGTGGAACCGTGCTGGCTGGCGGACGGGCGGCACATCGTCTATACCGCCCGGACGGCGACGGCCAGCCGCATTTGTATTTTGGATACGGTGACCGGCAAGAGCGTGCCGGTGAGCCCGACTTCGTTTGGGCGGGTGATGCAGGCGAACGCGCTGCTGCGATAGGCGTGGAGGGATCCTCGGACGGACGCCTCGGAGAGGCGTCCCTACCTAAAAAAGCCGCACCTTTCGGTGCGGCTTTTGGTTTTGAGGGTATGCGCGCGCTTACTTCGCGGCGGTGTAGTTCGCTTCGGCGGCGTCCCAGTCGACGACGTTCCACCAGGCGGTGACGTAGTCGGGACGGCGGTTCTGATAATTGAGGTAGTAGGCGTGCTCCCAGACATCGAGGCCGATGACGGGTTTGCCTTCGAAACCGGCGACGGCCTTGCCCATGAGTGGGCTGTCCTGGTTGGCGGTCGAGCCGACGGCGAGTTTGCCGTCCGCGCCGACGACGAGCCAGGCCCAGCCGGAACCGAAGCGCGTGGCGGCGGCCTTGCCGAAGTCTTCCTTGAACTTCGCGAAACCGCCGAGCTCTGCGTCGATCGCGGCGGCGAGCTTGCCCTTGGGAGCGCCGCCCTTGCCGGGGCCGAGAATCTTCCAGAAGAACGCGTGGTTGGAGTGACCGCCGGCGTTGTTGCGGACGCCGCCACGGATGGCTTCGGGCACGCGGCTCAGGTCCTTGATGAGCTCGTTGACGTCGAGTGCGGCGAGATCGGCGTGATCCTTCAGCAGATTGTTGGCGTTGGTGATGTAGGCCTGGTGATGCTTCGTGTGATGGATTTCCATCGTCTTGGCGTCGATGTGCGGCGCGAGGGCATCGTAGGCGTAGGGGAGTTTCGGCAGTTCGTAAGCCATGGTATGGTGTGGTTACTGGTTGATGAGAAAGGGGCAAACGTGGGAGGGGTCGCGGACGCCGTCAACTGTCGGAGCGGATTTATCGGCAACGCTCCCGGCCTGCTCGATGGTGCCGGCGCGGTCGTGGGCCGGCCGCGAAATTTGGGCCTGGCGGACGGGATGCTATGCTTGACAAGGGGAGGGCGGAAAGGTCTTGTCCTCGACTTTTCCAAGCAAGAACAGCTCCGCAAAACATCCGTCATGGCTCTCAAAATTCGTCTTACCAAGGTTGGCTCCGTGCATCAGCCGCTCTATCGCGTCGTGGTTGCCGAAGCCCGTTCGCGTCGCGATGGCGACGCCGTCGAGAACCTCGGCACCTACACCCCGAAGACCAAGGGTAACCCGATCAACCTCAAGCTCGACCGCGTCGATTACTGGCTGAGCAAAGGGGCGCTGCCGACCGACACGATGCACGCGATGATCAAGAAGGCCCGCCGCGCCGCTGCGGCGAACGAGACCGCTCCGGTTGCGAGCTGATTTCGAATCAGAGTGACGGAGGCACGGAGCTTCCGAATGACGAACCTCGGACCGAACGTTCCGAGGTTTTGTTTTGTTGGGATTCCCCGAGCTCGCCCCGTCTCCTGCTGACCCCCCTTCGATGCCACTGAAAATCGATCTTCTCACGCTCTTCCCGCGGATGCTGGAAAGCGTGCTGACGGAGAGCATTCTCGGGAAGGGCATCGCGGCGGGACATCTGACGGTCAACGTGCACGACCTGCGGGCGTGGACGACGGACAAGCATCGCACGGCGGACGACCGGCCGTTTGGTGGCGGTGCGGGTATGGTGATGAAGCCGGAGCCGGTGTTTGCCGCGATCGAGCAATTGCAGACGCCTGGCTGCCGGCGGATCTATCTGACGCCGGATGGCACGCCGCTGTCGCCCGCGCTGGCGCACGAGTTGTCGCAGCAAACGCATCTGGTTTTGTTGAGCGGACATTACGAGGGGATCGATCAGCGGATTCGCGATTCGGTGATCGATCAGGAGATCAGCATCGGCGACTACGTGCTGACGAATGGCACGCTCGCAGCCGCGGTGGTGATCGATGCGCTGGCGCGTTTTATTCCAGGCGTGCTCGGCGAGGAAAAGTCATTGACGCACGAATCCTTCACCAGCAAGTTGCTCGACTTTCCTCAATACACGCGTCCCGCGGAATTTCGCGGCATGTCCGTTCCGGAGGTTCTGCTTTCCGGAAATCATGCCGAGATCGAAAAGTGGCGGCACGCGCGACAGGTGGAAAAAACCCGTCTCGTCCGACCCGATTTACTTAAATAAACAGCCATGAACCCGATCATTAGCGAAATCACCGCAGCCCAGGTGAAAAAAGACATCACGCCGTTCAAAGTCGGCGACGGCGTGCGCGTGCACACGAAGGTGCGCGAGGGCGACAAAGAGCGCGTGCAGGTTTATGCCGGCATCGTGATCGCGCGGAAGGGCCATGGCATTCACGAGTCGTTCACCGTCCGCCGCATCAGCTACGGAGAGGGCGTCGAGCGCGTGTTTCCGGTCAATTCGCCGAACATCGTCAAGGTGGAGGTCGAGAAGGAGTCGGAAGCGATGAAGGCTCGCCTGTATTACCTGCGCAACCGCACTGGCAAGGCCGCGGTCGCGGTGCAGGTCAAGGACCGCTCCGCCGAGATCCACGCGGCCAAAGTCGCGGCGGCGGCGGCCAACGCGGCGCCGGCGTCGAACTAAGCGATTATTTCAGGCTTTTGAAAAGCGGGCTCTCCGGAGCCCGCTTTTTTTGTGGGTGCAATCGGCGGTCTGACCTCCGGTCAGGGGTCGAGCTGGTTGGGCGCGAGTCCTGCGGGCAAGGCCGGTGGACGATCGCATGTGCTGGAAATCTGGATATGCCGGCCTTCGACGGAGGATTTCTCGAACGACTCCATCACTTCGAGGACGTGCTGCGCGAGTTCGCCGCTGGCGCGGTGCGGGCGGTCGCGACGCGAAATCGAAAGCGCGAGATCGGCGACGCCGGAGCCGCGGCCGCGTTCGATCGTGTGGGTGTGCGGCTGGTCGACATAGGATTCGTCGGCGCCGCGGCGCAGGAGGACGCCGCCGTCGAAGCGGTTGGGATCGGGCGCTTCGAGCGTGCCTTCGGTGCCGAAGATGAGCAGGCGCGGCAGCGGATAGGGCCAGGTATCGAAACTCGTGACGATCGTCGCGGTGGCACCGCCGGCGAAGTCCATGACGCCGGTGACGTGCGTGGGCGTGAGCACCGGGATCTTCGTGCCGGCGAGGGGTTCGCTGGTGATGAGCCGCTCGGTGTGCGCGGCCTGTGCGGAGCCGCAGACGCGGGCGATCGGGCCGAGGAAATTGATCAGCGCCGTGATGTAGTAGGGCCCCATGTCGAGCATCGGGCCGCCGCCTTTTTCATAGTAGAAGGCCGGACTCGGGTGCCAGCGCTCGTGGCCGGCGGAGAGCATGAAGGCGAGGGCGGACACGGGGCGGCCGATGGCGCCGTCGTCGATCAGTTTGCGCGCGGTCTGGAGGCCGCCGCCGAGAAAGGTGTCGGGCGCGCAGCCGACGAGCAGGTGTTTCGCGCGGGCGAGGGCGAGGACGGCGGCGCCCTCGGCGGAGGCGAGCGCGAAAGGCTTTTCGGTGTAGATGTGTTTGCCGGCCTGGAGCGCGGCAGTGTTCACCGCGGCGTGGGCGGCGGGAATGGTGAGGTTGACGACGAGGTCGATGCTGGGATCGGCGAGCAAGCCGTCGACGGTGGAAGCGCGCACGCCGCGTTCGGCAGCTTTCGCCTGGGCGCGGGCGAGATCGAGATCGGCGCAGGCGACGATCTTGATGAAGTCGTAGTGCGCACAGCCGTCGAAGTAGGCGTCGCTGATTTTTCCGCAACCGACGAGGCCGACGTGAACGGGGTGGGGCATGAGAAAAAGCAAACGCGGCGGGCAGGTTCGTCGTCAAGCTGCGGGTGGTGTCGTGCGCGGATTGCGCACCGGGATGAAGGGCGAAGGGAAGTGGCGACAGCAGGTTGAGCGATCGGCTGGAAATTCCCGTTGACGCCACCCGGACGCGCCCTTTGCTCTGGCCCTTCACGTTTGGGGCAAGATAGCTCAGTTGGTAGAGCAGAGGACTGAAAATCCTTGTGTCCCCGGTTCGATTCCGGGTCTTGCCACCATTCGAAACCCGCTCACTCCGTCGGAGTAGCGGGATTTTTGTTGGCGACGGAATGCCTGATCGATCGCGGTGGAGCTGGGCGATGGCTCAGGTGTGCGCCGGAACGGTTGCGGGCGCCGGGAGGCGGAGCAGGTGGGCGACTTTGGCGCGGATCGTGTCGGCGCAGCCGTCGACGTGGAGCGTGTCGCATTCCGTGCCGAGGATGAAGGGGTGACCGCTGGCTTGCATCCGTTCGAGCAGATCGGTCGCGAGTGCGCCGAGTTTTTCCAGCGGGAGCTGCGCGTCGGAATAAAACTGCTTCGAGGGAAGGTTGCCGTAGAGCACGATGTCCTTCGGCACACGGGCGGCGTCCTCCCACAGGCGGCGCGAACTGCCGAGCGAGAGCATCGCGGGGCGCAACATGCAGAAGCCGTCGAGCATCGGGTCGGTCAACTCGCCGCAGCAGTGGAAAATCAGGTCGGCGTTGCGGGCGGCAAGCTCACGGGCGAGGGCGCGGTTCGGCGTAAGGGCAAAGCGGTCGAAGACGTCGCTCCCGGCGGCCATCTGTTTCGGCGAAAAGAAAACCCGATTGGCCGCGGGTTCGGCGATGAACACGGCGCGGGCGCCGGCGTCGAGCTGGGCGCGGACGGAGTGGCGCACGGTGACGAGTGCGAGGTGGGCGACGGCTTCGAGCAATGCGACCTCGGGGTCGTCGTCCGCGGTGACGCCGCTGCCGGCGAGATAGACCGGCGTGATCGGATCGGCGAGGAGCTTGGTCGCGAGCGAGAACGGACCGATGCTCATGCCGACGGGGACGAGCGCGGGCTGGGCCGCGAGGTGGCGAAGTGCGCCGAGGTTCGCGGCGACACGCGGTGGGGGTGCGGCGTGAGGGAGCGCGCGTTCGAAGGCGGCGATGGCGGTGGCGTCGGGCGCGGTGGAGAAATGAAAGCCGTCGATCTCGTCGGACGGAACATCGAAGAACGGCAGCAGGGTCGCCTTCTCGAGTTTCAGATCCATCAGCGGCAGCGCGAGCGGCGTGCCGAATTCGGCGGCGGCCTCGGCGAGGACGCGTCCGAGGCGTTCGCCATTTAGCAGGATGGCTTCGTGATCGGCGTGGCGGCGGAGAACGAGGTCGACGGCGATGGGCAGGCGGTGGTGTTGCGCGGCGAGATCGAGGAAGAGCGAGCGGGGCATGACGTTGAGCTGAATCCAAAAAATGGATGCGGCGGCGGGCTCAGGCGCCGACGAGGGCGAGGGCTTTTTCGACGGCGGAGCTGGCGTCGGGCGAATAGGCGTCGGCGCCGATCTCGTCGGCGAACTGCTGACTGACGGGAGCGCCGCCGACCATGATCTTGACCGGCGGACAGCCGCTGGAGCGGATGGCGCGGACGGTTTCGATCATCGCGGGCATGGTGGTCGTGAGGAGGGTGGAGAGTCCGACGACGTGCGGCTGGTGCTGCTGGATGGCGGCGACGAATTTCGACGGCGGGACATTGGTGCCGAGGTCGATGACGCGGAAGTTCGCGCCCTTCCACATGATCGCGACGAGGTTCTTGCCGATGTCGTGGAGGTCGCCGCGAACGCTACCGATGAGCGCGATGTATTTCGGGGTGACGCCGGCGGCGAGGAGGCGCGGCTCGAGGACGGCGAGCGATTCCTTCATGGCGCGGGCGGAGACGAGCATTTCGGGGACGAAGATTTCGTCGCGGCGAAAGCGGTCGCCGACCTCGGCCATGGCGGGGACGAGCGCCTGCTCGACGATGTCTCCGGGCGCGTGCTGTTCGTCGAGGGCGAGTTGGGTGAGGGCTTTGGCGTCCTTGCTTTTGCCGGCGATGACCGACTGCGTGAGTTGTTCGAGGGTCGTCATGGGGATGGGGTGACGACAGGATAGGCGAAAAGGCGGGCACGCGGCTTGGATTTCGGTGCGGAGATTTGGGACTTTGGTGCGGGAAACGAAGAAGTGCCGACGAGAATGCGCCGAACTCCAGGCGTTGGAAACGCCCTGCGAACATTAAGATGTCGCATATGCGACATC
>JAEYYL010000249.1 GCA_023430825.1 Verrucomicrobiota bacterium
GCGCTGGCCTGGGCCAGGCGCGCGGGCGGCCGCGGACGTTGGGGTGGGGGCAAGGCGAATGGGCCGGGGTGACCGCGGTTGACGGGCGAGGGCGAGGGCGGGGTGAGGGTGTGGGGCGCGCGGGCGATCGCCGGCGCGTCTTTGTTCTCGGACCCCGTGCTGGCGCCGGCGAGCTCGAGCACCTGTTCCACGGCCTGGCGCAAGGTCGTGGTTTGGTGGCTCAGTTCGCCACAACTGCCGAGATTCGCCTGGGTCTCGGTCGCCGAGGCGCGCGTGATGGTGTCCATGTCGCGGACGGTTGCGCTGATTTGATCGATGCCGCGCTGTTGTTCGACGGAAGCGTCGGCGATGCTTTTCACCAGTTCGTCCACTTCGCGCACGCGATCGTGGAGTTGGGCCAGCCGATCGGACACCCGGGCGCAGATCTCGGCACCGGTGGCGGTTTTGGTGAGCGAATCGTCGATTTTTGCGGCGGTTTCGTGCGCGGCGGCAGCGGCGCGCTGGGCGAGGCTGCGCACTTCCTCGGCGACGACCGCGAAGCCTGCGCCGCTTTCGCCGGCGCGCGCGGCTTCCACCGCGGCGTTGAGCGCGAGGATGTTGGTTTGAAACGCGATGCCGTCGATGGTCGCGATGATGTCGGCGATGCTTTTGGCCGACGCTTTGATGGCGGAGACGGCATCGACCATTTCTTTCATCTGGTGGGAGCCCTCTTCGGCGGAGGTGCGGGCGGTCTCGGCGATCGCGCGGGCGCGCACCGCCGTGTCGGAATTGTGCTTCGACTGCGTGCTGATTTCCTCGAGCGACGCGGCGGTTTCCTCGAGCGAAGCTGCCTGCGAGCCCGCGCCGCGCGCGATGGACTCGCTCGAGTCGGTGATGCCGGCGGTGATGCCGGCGAGGAGGCGGGAGGAAGCGT
The DNA here is from genome assembly GCA_023430825.1 of Verrucomicrobiota bacterium. Lineage (GTDB taxonomy): Bacteria > Verrucomicrobiota > Verrucomicrobiia > Opitutales > Opitutaceae > Opitutus. The sequence continues at coordinate 914 of JAEYYL010000249.1, forward strand.
TGAGGTCGGTCGCGACGAGATGGAGGACGCGGCTGGTGCGGCGGGCGCCGAACCAGGAGAGGAACGCGGCGAGCGTGAAGCTCGCGGCCACGATGAGGGCGATCCACACGACGGCGTTTTGGGCCTGGCGGTCGGCACCGGAGGAAGCGTGGCGGCCCTGCGCCATGTTCCATCGGAGGATCTGATCGAGGCTTTGGCGGAAGCGGGCGTTGGCCGGCTCGAGCCGATCGGTGAGAAACGCCTGCGCGGTCTGCCGGTCGCCGGCTTCCACGAACCGAAGATAGTCGGCGCGCAGCACGAGGTAGGCATCGAGTTCCTGCGTGGCGCGGGCGAAATTGTCGCGCGCTGCCGGATGGCGCATGGCGCGGGCGTAGGCCGTGAGTTCGTCGCGGGCGAGGGCGAGGTTTTCGTTGGCCGCCTGGACGAGAACGCGCCGCTCTTCCGGCGTCGGCGCATCCTTGGCCATGAGGAGGCGGCTGTAGCAGCGCATGAAGTAGTTGTTGGCCATGCCGGCGTGGGCGATGCCGGGCATGAACTCGCGGTCGACGGCCGACACGGTGCCGCGCAACGAGTGCAGGTTGCCGAGTGCAACCGCGCCTACCACGACGAGGAGGGTCAGGAGCGTCGTGCTGATGACGAGGATGCGACGTGCGATGGACCACTGGCGTTTGCGCGTGGCTTGGGGGGAGGTGAAATCGCTTTCCATGATGATGTGTGCTGAGGTCGGGAGGAGTCGGGTCGAGGCCGCGGCGAACCGTCTGGGCACGACCCCTCCTGCCGCCGGAGCGGTGCGCCTATCAATCGGAGGCAGGCGGTGTCAGTGTAGCGGAAACGGCGGTATTTATTTGCAGGACAGCGGCCTTACCCGGCGAGTTGTCACGAGCCTGTCACCACGAACTCCGGGTCCCGGTTCGTGGCTGTCGGCCGGAAGCGGGGGCGTGTCGCGGGCATCGTGGAAGGCGCAATGAGCGGGCGCGGGGAGCGGCGCTGGGCGGTTGGGGTTTGCGGTGCGGGCGAGGCTGGCGTGCGATGAGGGTGATGAACGAGGTGGAAACGAAGCGCTGGCCGGTGGCCCGACCGGGCGTGCCGCTGGCGGAGGGCGAGGCGGTGGTGTGGCGGATCGATTTGCGCGGCTCGCCGGCGGAGGTGGCGGCGGCGAAGGGGCTGGTGACCGAGGCGGAGCGGGTGCGCGCGGACCGCTATCTTCGGGCGGCGGATCGCGTGAGTTTTCTGCTGCAGCGAGCGGCGTTGCGCGTCCAGCTGGCGGCCTATCTGGGGCTCGCGGATCCGTGCGCGGTGGAATTCGAGCTGGGCGAGCGGGGCAAGCCCCGGGTGCGGGGTGTGGCGGGGGTGGGGCCGATCGAGTTCAATGCCAGCGGCAGCGGCGAGGTGGGGCTGATGGTGTTTTCGCGCGGGGTGGCGGTGGGGGTGGATGTGGAGCGCCATCGTGAGATCGACGAACTCGAGATCGCGCGGAATTTTTTCTCCGCGGAAGAGAAGGAGGAGCTCGCGTCGCTGCCGGTGGACGCGCGGCGGGCGGGTTTTTTCAACGCCTGGACGCGCAAGGAGGCCTTTATCAAGGCCACGGGCGAGGGGCTTTATTACTCGCTGGAGCGTTTTGCGGTGAGCCTCGCACCGGGGGCGCCGGCGGTGTTGCGTCGGGTGGAGGGGGAGGCGGGGCCGGCGGCGGCGTGGACGCTGGTGGCGTTGCCGATGGAGGCGGGTTATGCGGCGGCGGTGGTGCGGCGGGGCGGGGCCTTCGCTCTCCGATTGTTCACGGCGCCGGCGTTGGGGGACGCGAACCGTGCGCGCGGATGAGGCGAGCGTTCTGCGGCTTGACCGCGCGCGGACCGCTCACGATGTTTCCCGCCCATGAGCGCTTCCGATTCCGAGGATACGACGATCTATAAAGTGGTGGTCAATCATGATGAGCAGTATTCGATCTGGCCGGACTATAAAGAGCTGCCGCTGGGTTGGCGCGATGCAGGCAAGAGCGGGCCGAAGAGCGTGTGCCTCGATTACATCAAGGAAGTGTGGACGGATATGCGTCCGCTGAGTCTGCGGAAGAAGATGGACGAAGCGGCGGGGCGCTGAGGGCGCCGGGCGGTTTTCGCGGCGCGGCGGGGCGCATGCGGGCGGGCGATCTGAGGCATCGCCGGCATGCGTAGGCGTATCATCGCCTGCGAGCAGGCTCCTGCCTTCAGATGCGCAAGGCGTGTGGGAGATGGCGTTGCCGACGGGAGGGCGTGCGCCCGAGGCGGTCAGCCCTGGGTGGGGCCGACGGGACGCGCCAGCGAGGCGCGCAAGCCGGGCCAGGACTGGTCGGAGAGCACATAGCTCAAGTAAGCGCGAAATTTCTTCTGGTCGAAGTCGACGAATTTTCCGCCGGTCTCGTAATGGTGGATGAAGGACATTCCGAGCACGTAGGTGTAGGACGCGAGAATCAGGGGGCCGGTGCCGAAGCGCAGGAGCGGGCCGATGACGGGAATGGTGAGCACGACGGTTTTCAGCGCCATCGCCGGTCCGCTTTGCGAGATGAAGAAGCTCAATAATCCGCCGCCGCCGGCGCCGAGCGCGGTTTGCGCGATGTTCTTGGAAAAATCCTGTCCGTAGTGGCGCGAGAGTTCCTCGATCATCGCCACCTGCACGCCGCCCATGGTGAGGCTGTCGATGACGGGGACGGGGATGAGCGGGGTGCTCGCGGCGAGCAGCGCATAGCGACCGACGGCCTCCACGGCATCGCGCCGCACGTGCTCGGGATAGACGCGCGCGGTGACGGGGGCTTCGACGTGGGGGCGGCCGGTGGAGGGATCGGTCATGGTTTCAGGGCGTGGGCGAATTGCGTGACGTGCTGGCGGGCTTCGGCGTAGCGATACGCGAAGCTGTCCTGAAGTTGGGCGGTGTCGACATCGAGCAGTGAGCCACCGGTCTCGAAGTGGGCGATGAACACCTTGCCGATGGCGAGCGTGCTGGCGCCGGAGGCGGCGGAGACGGCCGCGGCGCCGAGGAGGGAGCCGGCGCCGGGGAAAAACTTCAGGAAGGTGGCGGTGGAACCGCCGGCGAGGGCCGTTGGCAGGATGCCGCCGATCAGGGAAGCGATGACGGCTTTCGCCTGGGTTTCGGCGAAGGGTTTTTTATAAAGGTGGCTGAGGTCGCGCAGCAGTTTCAACTGGAGGGCCATGACGGCGGCGCAGTCGACGAGCGGAATCGGGATGAGGCCGACGCCCATCGACCACGGCACCGCGCGGGCGACGAGCACGTCGGCCTGCTCCCGGAGTGACGGCGTGGCGGTGGAGGTCGGCGGCGGCGTGTCGGAAGGTGGCGTGTCGGAAGGTGGCGGAGGCGGCGTG
>JAEYYL010000261.1 GCA_023430825.1 Verrucomicrobiota bacterium
AATCCGCCTCGTTTTCGCAACAAACGCATCCAACACCTTGTGGCCTCCTGCTGCCTCTGGGTCAGAGCTCAGTGTCCTCTGTGAACCATGACTTGGTTGATTCGAGTGTGACGTATCCGGGCTAAAATCCGCAGTTGAAACACGGATTCAGGCGCCGACCGGCGCGGGATTTGCCGTGGCCCCACTGATTTTTGAGTTCGTCGAACACGTTCTCGGTATCGGCGCGCTGGCGGTAAAGTTCCTGGACCTGCCAGCCGTTGACGCCAACGCCTCCCCAACGCGCGCCGGAAGCCGCGCCCCGTTTCACCGCGTTACCGCGTCACCGCCGCCAAAAACCGCTCCAGCGCATACCGCGTCACCTGCCCTCCCGGCCCGGCGAGGTTGACCTCGAACGCATGCGTCGCCCACGGCAGCGACACCAGCACGCACGGCACTCCCGCCCGCTCCAACACCGCCTCCAGTCGCACGCTGTGCCGGTGCCACACGAGCGTGTCCATCTCCCCGTGAATCAAGAGCGTCGGCGGCGCATCCCGCGTCACCAGCGACAGCGCGCTCGCGCTGTCATAGTTTTCCCGGGCCTCCTCCGGCGCCCCGCCGAGAAACCGCCGGATCAAGCCCGGCGATTTCAACACGTCATCCTCCCGCGCAAAACGATACGCGAAGTGCAGGTCCGACGGTGCATAAAATCCCACCACCCCTCGAATCGCCGGCTCTTTCGCCGCGTAGGCCACCGCCTCCGCTATCTGCCCGCCCGCCGATCGCCCCAGCAGCACCAGCCGTTCCGCATCGATCCCGAGCGACCCGGCCTCCCGCTTGAGAAACGTCACCGCCGCCAGCACATCGTCCCGTTGCGCCGGCCAGGGAAACTGCGGCGCCAGCCGGTAGGAGATCGCCGCCACCGCGTAACCTCGCCCTGCGAGCCAGTGATTGAACGCCCCCAGTTGCGCGCGATCGCCACCATCCCACCCGCCGCCATGCACCACGATCACGCACGGCGCGTTGTCCCGCCCCACCGCCCCATAAAAATCCAGCTCCAGGCCTTCCGAAAACGCCCGCGTCTCCACTCGCACCTTCGCCGGACCGCGCGCCCACAATCCCGTCACCGCAAATCCCTCCCGCGCCAGCGCCGGCGCACCGAAGCGATCCAGTTCGCGCTGCGCCTCCGCCGCCACCCCAACCACCGAAAACACCGGTCGCAGCAAGCATCCCGCCGCAACCACGGCAACGCCGACCGTCGTCCACGCCAGCGCTCCACCCGAACCGCGCACCGCCGCCGCCGCGATCGCCGTCGCCGCCGCGCCCAGCGCCAGCCAGTGCCCGAACTCGCCCGCCAGCACCGCCAGCTGCCACGCATTCCAGTCGGGCGACCGGAAAAGCGTGAGCAACCCCAGCGAGAAAAATCCCAACGCCAACAACAGCAGCGACCAGCAAATCATGCGACGAGTGTTACGAGCCAGACGGCCGCAAGGAGACACAAAAGGCGCAAAAACAATCGCTCCTCGAAACTTGGAACTTGGTTTTTCACTGGAGCTTGGTCCTTGGAGCTTGGAGCTTTCCTCCCCATGCGCCGCCTCGACCAACTCCTCGCCAGCCTCGGCTATTGCTCCCGCAGCGAAGCGCGCGACTGGGTCGCCTCCGGCGCCGTCACCGTGCGCGGCGCGGAAGCGCGCAACGTCAGCACGAAGGCCGACCCCGCCGACATCCGCGTCGACGGCGAACCGCTCGACCACCCCGACGGCCTCCTGCTCCTCCTGCACAAACCGCTCGGCCTCGTCTGCTCCCACGACACCCGCGATGGCCCCAACATCTACTCGCTCCTCCCCGACCGCTGGCGCCGCCGCAACCCGCAGGTCACCTCCGTCGGCCGCCTCGACAAGGACACCAGCGGCCTGCTGCTCCTCACGGATCGATCGCCGCTCGTCCACCGGCTCACCTCCCCGAAGCACAAGGTTCCGAAAGTCTATCGCGCCACGCTCGACCGCGACGTCTCCGAAAACCTGATACCGCTCTTCGCCAGCGGCACGCTCCGGCTCGACGACGACGACATCCCCTGCGCGCCCGCCGCGCTGAAACTCCTCTCCCCCCGCGAAGCCGAGCTCACGCTCACCGAAGGGCGCTACCATCAGGTCCGCCGCATGTTCGCCGCGTGCGGCGCCACCGTGCTCACGCTCCACCGCTCGCACTTCGGCGACCTCACCCTCGGCGACCTCGCGCCCGGCACCTGGCGCGAGCTGCCGGTCGACTTCTTCGATCCGCCATCCGCCCCGTAGCGACCGCCTCCGCCGGTCACGCCGGCGCTCAATCGTCGCTCACCCGGAAAAGCAGCGGCTGCATCATGCGCACGTTCACCCGCCGGCCGTTTTTCACGCCCGGCCGGAATTTCCATTTGCTCATCGCCAGCAGCGCCGGCTCGTTGAGCTTGTGGTCGGTGCTGCTCACCACCTGCGGCCCCACGACGTTCCCGTCCGGATTCACGATGAACGCGACCGTCACTTCCGCCGTGAATCCCGCCTGCCGCATCCCCACCGGCACCACCGGCGCGATGCGCACCAGCGGATCGGGCGCGCGGTCGAGATCCTTCAGATCGAAAATCTTGCTCATCCCTTCGCCGATCTTTCCGCCGCGATGGATGTTCGTCGGAATCGACAGCGTCTTCGCCGCCGTCAAATCCTGCTGCGGCACCAGCGACGAATAATCGATCTCCTGGATGAACGCCGTGGACAGGTCCACCTGCGACGGCACATCCGCCAGCATCGGCACCGACAATCCCACGTCGACCGGCACCTCCTCCCCTTCGAACACTTCGGCCTCCGGCTCCTCGAGCTCCTTCAGATCCGGCATGACCAGATTCACCACCACACTGTCGTCGATCACCACCTGCTTCTTCGGCGGCGACTTGCGGTTGAAGCCGAACAGCACGATCGCATGCACCATCGCCGAAAACAGCATCGCGCCCCACAACGTCAGCCTCGTTCGCTTCTTCGCCCGATAGCGCCAGGCGCCGGTGGCGGGTGCCGCATTGACGCGCGGCGGGCCCAGGGGATCGAGAGCGACGAGCGTTGCGGAATTCGGCCCGTTCATACCCAAAATATCGTTCACTTCCCGCCTCAAACCTCCGCATCGCTTGCTCAAAGCGGCGCATACGTTGGCACCCGCTCCCAATCCAGCCTTGGCCTCGCCTCGCAACTCACCGACGCTCCCCGCTCCGACCCTCGTCCCTCTTTTTTCCATGTATGACCTTCCTTTGACCGGCGCCCAGCGCTCCCTGCTCCGCGGCCGCGGCCAATCCCTCGAGCCCGCCCTCAAACTCGGCAAGGGCGGCCTCACCCCCGCCTTCCTCACCGAACTGCAAAAACAGCTCCGCACCCACGAGCTCGTCAAACTTCGCTTCCTCGGTCTCGACCGCGACGAACGCGCCACCCTCTGCGCCCAAATCGCCGACGAAGGCCGCTGCCTCTGCGTCGGCAGCGTCGGCCACACCGCCCTCTTCTACCGCCAGCACCCCGAACCCGCCGAACGCACGATACACCTCTGAAACGGCCCGCCCGCCCGCGCGCCATCTGCCCATTGACGCTCCCCGGCGCGCCCTTTTTCGTTCTTCCATGTTTATCATCATTGGCGGCGACGGACAGGAATACGGCCCCGCAACCGCCGATCAGCTGCGCACGTGGATCGGCGCCGGCCGCGCCAATCTCGACACCCGCGCCAAGGCCCTCGGCTCCGACGAATGGCGCCGCCTCGGCGATTTCCCCGAATTCGCCGCCTCACCGCCCACCCTCGCTCCCGCCGTCCTTCCCGTCGCCGAAACCGACCTCGCCGACCGCGGCCTCCGCCTGCTCGCCCGCATCCTCGACGAAATCTTCTCGCTCCTGGCCGCACTCCCCGGCCTCGCAATGCTCGGCTGGTCATTCGTCCAAACCCTCCTCACCAATCAGGGCGATGCGCTCGACCAGATCGAGAACTCCGATTCCGCCGCCGGCGTGCTCGTGCTCGTCCTCGGGCTTCTCGCCATCACGATCCTTCAAATCTGGCTGCTCAGCACCCGCGGCCAAACGCTCGCCAAGATCGTCTTCGGCCTGCGCGTCGTGAAAGTCGCCGACGGCGCCCGACCCGGCTTCGTTCACGGCTGGCTGCTACGCAACTTCGTGCCCGGCCTCGCCGGCCTCGCCCCCCTCGGCCTCGGGTTCGTCTTCGCCATCGTCGATGCCTGCTTCATCTTCCGCCAGGACCGCCGCTGCCTCCACGACTTCATCGCTTCCACGCGCGTCGTGAAAGCCTGAGTGCGGCAACCTTCGCCAATTCTTGGCCGCGGCTATCCCCGTGGCTCGCTCCGTGAGGAGCGGGATCAGCCAGCCCGGCGAGGTCTGTCGGCCCCGGGCGTGCCCCACGCGAACGGCGCCGCCAACCGTTGCGCACTCGAGGTTTTCGCGCCACGATTTGAAGGGCGCCCACCGCCGTCGGTGTTAAGCCGACCACCGTGAATCCGTTCGCCATTCACCCCGCCTTCTCGCCATGACTCCCCCCGATCCTCTCGATCCCCTGCTGGACCATTGGTCCAGGACGCCCGAGCCCTCCCCGCGCCTCGCCTCCGAAGTCTGGCGGCGCATCGCACTCGCCGAGGAAGCCGGCCACGCCGCCGCCCCCAAGGGGTTCTGGGCCTCCCTCGAACTCTGGTTCTCCCGCCCGCCCTTCGCCGCCATGTTCGTCGCCAGTTGCGCCTTGCTCGGCCTCTTCCTCGCCGAGGTGCGCGTCAACCAGCAACAACAGGAACGCAACGAACAGCTCGCGCGCAGCTACCTCTCCCTCATCGATCCCCTGCTGAAAGCCGACGCCTTGGCGCTCAACCCATGAACCGCACGCTGCTCATCCTCCTGCTCGGCCTCGGCGTCGGCTTCGCCACGCACACCGGCTACTACCGGTTGCACCGTCCGAGCGGCCTGGACTCGCTCGACGGCCAGCTCGCCTGGATCAAGACCGAGCTCGATCTCTCCGACGCACAGTTCACGCGGATCAAGGAACTGCACGAGCAATCCAGCCCGCGCCTCCGCATGCTCGCCGCCGAGGTCGCCCGCATGCAGGAGGAATTCGCCGCCTTCGAAAACACCCGGCGCACCACCGATCGCGTCGACTTCATCGAGTTCGCGCAATTCGTCGAAACGCGCCGCAACATCAACCGCGAGTGCCTCGAATCCACGCGCAACCTCGTGCAGGCGACCGCCGGCGTGATGACCCCCGAGCAGCGCACGCGCTACCTCGGGATCGTAGCCGCATTCGAATCCCACCCGGAGGCACGGATCAACTGAGCGCCCACCCCGCGCGCCGTGACCAACGACCCCGCCACCGATCGCGCCAGCCTCGCCGCCTTGCAACAGGGCGACACGACGGCGCTGAACCGGTTGATCGCCCGCTGGCAGCGCCCGCTGCTCGCCTACGCGTATCGCTACGTGCAGAATTCCGCCGACGCCCACGACCTCGTCGCCAGCGTCTTCGTGCGGTTTTACCAGCAGCGGTTGAAGCTCCGCCCCGACACCAACGTGTCCGCCTGGCTTTTCACCGCCCTCACCAATCTCTGCCACAATCACTATCGCTGGAAACGCCGCCACCCGACCGTGCCGCTCGACCCGCCGTCCGCCGATGACTCCGGCGACCGCTTCGGCGCCGCCCCCGCCGACCTCGCGAGCGAGACGCCGGCGCCCGGCGCCGCGCTCGCGCAGGACGAACTGCAGGAAGCGGTGCGCGCCGCCGTTGGTCGTCTGCCCCACGACCTCAAGGTCGCGGTGCTGCTGCACCACTACCAGAACCTCTCCTACCGCGAGATCGCCGAGATCGCCGGTTGCTCCGAGCGCGGCGTGGAAACACGCCTCTATCGCGCCCGCCAGCAACTCCGCCAGGGCCTCGACAGCTTCATCCGCGAAGCCTCGAGCTGCTGACCCTGCACTCCGGATCTCGTGGCCCTGCGCGTGAGCGCAGGGATGATCCGTCGGCCCAAAAACCCGCAGCCGTTAAAACCAGGAGGGCCAAGCTCCGCGCGGCCTCCGACAGCGCCGACCGCTTCCTGCACGTCCTCAATTTCGGGTTTCAATCACCGATCCAGTAAGAGAAAAAGAGCCCGGCAATCAGCAGGTGATCGCCATCAACATCCACGAGTCGGCATGCTGCGCCAACCGGCAGGCCCCGTCCATCACCCCTCGCTCCCGCCGTTTTTGAACTCCGTCGAAAGAACCGAAAAACTCGGCCGAAACTCAGCCACGAGCGATCCGCGCTTCCAACTCTTCGGCTAAAACGCGCTGACCGCCTGCGCCCTCTGCGCTCTTTGCGATCTCCGTGTTAAACCGGATGGGAAATTTTGAAACACGGAGGACGCGGAGAGCGCGGAGCCCCGAGGACAAGGCGTCGGACAGGAGGGCCAAGCTCCGCGCGGCCGTCTCCAGCAGGGGCTTTACAGAAGATCGCGGGTCCGCCCCTCCCGCTTCGTCGCGAAATCAGACGTGGGATACTTCATGTCTACGTATATCGGGCGAGTGAACTCGGTCCCATACCCGGAAACGCGGATCTCTGCATCGATCACTTCTTCGAACAGGCAATTGATGCATCGGCGCACGGCGGTTACCGTGACTTCCGTCCCGGCAGCAAGTGTGTCCCGGGTAATCAACTCCGGACCGCTCCAACTGGGGGAAGTCGGATTAACGACATAATAGTCGACGGTCTTTCGAAAACCCGGCGGCGCATTCACCCCGGAAATATGCATGGGAACCTTCAGCAAATACGCGGCGCCGACGTAAGCGCGATAGGCGGAGCTAGAACTTACGTCCTGGAACCTCTGCGGCGTGCTGCAGCCACAAACGCCGAGAAGCGCCGCTGACAACATGAGCAACGTGGGGATCAGCTTCATTTTCTGCCGTCAGCAGTCAGACACTACGGGGCGTAGCCCCCGTCGTTGTCTGTGATGTTCTGGATGGGCTCTGCTTCGTGCAGTATTAAGTGCAGGGCCAATCGAGCGACCGACTCGCAATCTTCATTCTGGTCATAGCGAAACCAATAATCTGTGTCGCTTACCGAGGGTGGCTTCAGCCTCTTTCTGTCGCTCGGATGCAAATCCCACGCCGTAAGTTTGAACGCGGGAATGTGCTTCCCCCAATACGTCGTGAATCCTTCTTTTTTCCCTTTTGCGGCTTCGATTATAAAGCCGCCTCCGTGGCGGTCGAACTGGAAGGTAAGTAAATCAACCTCTTCGTTGATGCGCCTGAAATGAGGAAACGAACCGGTGAATCCGTGCTTTCGGAGCGCAGGAATCACGACCTTCTTCAATGCGGCATCCATGTCTTCACGGGTCTTCATCTTTCTTCCACCCATCAGTGTTATTAGGCCTTCGTCGAGGCCTTACTCGCGGGTTGCTCACGGTGCCCAAAAAATCTCGTAAGGTTCCGGCACTCAAGGCTCGTTTCGCAGGAGCAAGGCATTTGTCGGTTACTGCGATTCCCGGCAAAAGCCTTACTCGCGCGCGTTGCCGGAGCCCGTCCCAGCCCTTCCGACCGCGCTGTCTTTTCTTCCCCGCGTGGAAGGTCGCTCTGGCTCACGCAGCGTTTCCGCCGGATCTGGGATCTGCCGGGGCGTTACTGGCCGGCGATGCTCAGCTTCCCGAAATACTGTAAACAGCATCGGCCCGGCGCCTCCGTCGCGCTGATCAGGCAATATCTCAGCGGGATCACCAAGAGCTCGATCGCGCAGCGCTGCGCTGGTTTTACGGGGCGGCGATGTCTTCCGCTCCACTCGTCGCCGCGCGCGCGTCCTCTTCTCCTCCGCGCCCTCCGCGATCTCCGTGTTAAAACGGTCGGGGCCCGTGGATCGAACGAGAGGGAAACCCGATCGTCTCCGGCAAAGGTGGGGCGTCGGGTTTGAAGCGTCACGGCGATAGGCCGGCCGAAAGTCGCATACCAAGTATCAGGGCAGACTGATAAACAAAAAGCCCGGCATGCTGGTGCCGGGCTCGCACAACACAACTGGCCTGAAAATTACTCCGTGTTCTTCGCGACGACCTTCGGGTTGAAGTTGAAATCCTGCCGCGCTTCCACGAGCACCGGACGCCCGCGCGCCGTCGGCGGTTCGAACTCCCACTGCGACACCGCACCGATCGCCGCCGACGCAAAGATGTCGTCCCCCTCCGCCGTCAACCGGCTCACCGCCGGCAACCGCACCCGGCCCTGCTCATCGATATAGAACCGCACCGTCACCGATGCCGCCCGGGGACCTTCCGGCGTCTCGACCGGATAAACCGGGGTCACCACTTTCTTCGGCGTGGGAATGCGGTCCAACTGACGCAGCGTCGCCACCCGATAGCCGTAGGAACCCGGCATCAGTTCCATGCTGCGCCGCAGCACATACACACTGGGGCTCAGGTTCACCACCGTCAGCCCCTGGCTTTCGTAAACAAACGTCAACTCCACCGTCGCCGCCCGCGGTTCGCCGTTGAGCCACGCCGGTTCGAACTTCCACTTCTTCAGGGCCGCCACCGCGCTGTCGGCGAACTCGGCGTGAGAATAGAAGGTGACGAGGTGGTCCATCAGGTTGCCTTGATCGTCGACCTGGATCGACACGTGCACCTCGCCCTCCTTGATGCCGATCTCAGAGAGCGCGCGAGGATACATCGGCGTGGACGTCTGGATGACTTTCATCGGTTTGTAGTCCGCCGGGGCGGCCGCCGAGACTTCCGCGGCGAGACCGAGCGCCGCGAGGAGCAAGATGGAAATTCGAGCTTTCATGATGAGGAAGAGTTGCCCCGCATAACACCGGGGAAACGCGCTCCCCTTCACCCTCCCACGCCGCGCCGTCGTTACTTTCCGCCCGCCACCCGCCGCCCGCGCCGCAGCGAGAGCCACACCGCTCCCAACCCCAGCGCGAGCAACGCCCAAGTCGACGGCTCAGGAACCGGCGTGAAGTTCACGAACAGATCGTTCCCGACGAAACCCACGGCAAACGTGCCGCCGGCGAGGTTGTTCGAAAAATTCGCCGTGTTCACGTGAAAGGCATTCGCCGTGAGCGTGCCGGCGAGACTGGTCGCCGAGGCAAACTTCCAACTGTAGGCTTGGGCGGCGTTGAAATTCGCGAGCGCCCCCGCGCTGCTGCCGTTGAGCGAATACAGGTTCACGATGAACTGGCTCTCCGAACTCGCGTTGACCGTAAGCGCCCCGCTGATCGAAAGCAGGCTGTAGTCGGTGCCGCTCACCCCGGCCGAATCGCTGATCTGAAAATCGAACTTCCCGCCGCCCACGAACGTCGTGCTTCCCACCCGTAGCGTCGCCGGACTCCCCATCGTCAGCCCCGGAGCAACGGTGCCGCCCGACTTCACGTTCACCGCTCCCGCGATCCGGCCGCTGCCCGCGAGCACCGCGCCGGAAAACACATCGACCGCACCCGAGCCCGTCGCCGAATCGACCGCGTTCGTGACGATCAGCTTCGAGTAAAGCAGCGTTCCACCCTGATACGTGTTCGGCCCCGAAAACGTCAGCGCCCCCGAACCCGCCGTCTGCGTGACCCCACCGCTGCCGGAGATCGTCTGCCCAAACGTCACCGCATCGCTGCGCGCGAACGACAGCCGGCCGTTATTCGTCACGTTCCCCGCGATCATGCCCGTCGTGCCGCCGTTGCCCAACTGGAGAAACGCATTCGCGTCGATCGTCGTGCCGCCGCCGTAGGTGTTGGTGCCCGTGAGAGTCACGCCAAAACCGTCCGCGTTGCCCACGCGAAATCCACCTTCGCCGGCAATCGTGCCGGCAAACAACGTGCCCGACCCCGGATTCGCGCCGAGCGTCACGTTCAAGACGCGATCGTCCGCAATGTCGATCGACGCACCCGCCCCGTTGCCGACGAATCGCTGGATGGTCTGACTGGCGTCGACTTCGAAGACCGCCCCCGCCGCCATCTCGAGACCGGTGCCGGCCGGCAGGACATTTGTCTGACCAGTCACTTTCAACCGGCCCCCGTCGACCCGCGTCGTGCCGGTGTAAGCGTTCACCCCCGATAGCGTCAGCGTGCCTGGGCCGGACTTCCTTAACCCGCTTCCGGTGACAATGCCGCCGTAACTCAGCGTCGTGCCATCCTCCGTCTGGATCACGCCGCCGTTCGCGCCGAATGAAATGCCGCGATTCGCCGCCAGCGTGAAACTGTCCGTGATCTTCAAGACGCCTCCATTGAACGCCAGCGAGCCGGCCGTCGCACTCTCCGGCACCGCGCCAAGATTGGCGTCCTGACTGATCACCAAGGTGCCTTGATTGATCGTCGTGCCGCCGGCGTAGCTGTTGTTCCCCGTCACGGTAAACGTGCCCGGCCCACCCATCACGAGTCCGCCGTCGCCGGAGATCACACCCGCAAACGTCGCCAGCGTGTGATTCGTATCGGTCGCATCCGGCAGATTGATCGTCAGCGCCTTTTCGCTCGCGATGACGGCGCGGCTCGTGGTCGAGCTGCTGATCAGACCGCGAATGGTCTGGTTCTGGTTCACCTGCAATTCACCCGCGCCCTCCAGCATGATGTCCGCGCCGGTCGCCAGCGTCGCGCCCGACGTGTTGCCGAGCGCCAGAACCGCGCCGTCCTTGATCGTCGTGCCGCCATTGTAGGTGTTCGCACCCGTCAGCGTCAGCGTCCCGGAACCATTTTTCACCAAAGAACCGTCACCGCTGATCGTGCCCGCGAAGGTCGTCGAAACCGATCCGTTTACGGTGAGGGTCCTGCCACCGACGAAAGTCACACTCGCATCGCTGCTGCCGTCCAACGAGCCGATGGTCTGATCGTAATCGAGCGCCAGCACCGCGTCGCCAATCGTCACCGCGCCGGTCGTCGGCAGCGCATCTTTTACATAAACACGCAATTGTCCGCCCGTGATTTCGGTGCCGCCGCCATAAGTGTTGTTGCCACTGAGCTTCTGCGTGCCCGGGCCAGTCTTCACCAACTTGCCCGACGAACCCGAGATCACACCGGAAAAATTCCACAGTGTATCGTCAGCGACGTTCAGCGTGAGCGTCTTCTCCGACCCAATCTGCACACTGCCACTGCCAATCAAGCCACCCAGCGTTTGGTTCTCACCCAAGGTGAGCGTGGCATGGAGTTCCACTTTGATATCGCGGAAAGTCGGGAGCGCGTTTGCTACCGTTGTCCTGATCGTTCCGGCGGTGATCGTCGTGCCACCGCCATAGGTGCTCGTTCCCGAGAGCACTAACGTGCCGTCGCCGGACTTCGTCAGCTCGTAAGTGCCTTCACCGTCGTCGATCGAATTCACGATCGTGAGCAGCTTGTCGGCCGCCACCGAAAACGTCCG
>JAEYYL010000398.1 GCA_023430825.1 Verrucomicrobiota bacterium
TCGTGCTTCCCATGGTCGCTTCGCCCGTGATCGGCCTGATCGGCGGCGCCTTCCTGATGTATTTTCTCATGGCGGCCCTGCGCAAGGCCACGCCGCATTTCGTGCGCATCGTCTTCGGCAAGGCCCAACTCGTCAGCGCCGGCTTCATGGGCTACAGCCACGGTTCGAACGACGCCCAGAAAACGATGGGCATCATCACGCTCGCCCTGTTCACCGGCACGCAGAGCGGCGCCTTCGCCGCGCTGCCCGACGCGCTCCACTTCCTCTACACGCCCGAATTCGTCGTGCCTCGCTGGGTCATGATCACCTGCGCGCTTACCATGGCCGCGGGCACCGCCGCCGGCGGCTGGCGCATCATCCGCACCATGGGTCACAAGATGGTGAAATTGCAGCCCGTGCACGGCTTCGCTGCCGAGACCACTGCGGCCGCCATCATCCACGGCGCCTCCTCCATGGGCATTCCCCTGTCCACCACCCATGTGATCACGACCTCCATCATGGGCGTCGGCGCGACCAAGCGCCTGAGCGCCGTGAAATGGGGCCTCGTCGGCAAGATCGTCTGGGCCTGGGTGCTCACCCTCCCCGTCACCGGCGCCCTCGGCTACGGCATCGTCACCGTGCTGCACAAATTCGGGATCTAAAGGCAGGGTGGATCTCCGACCCGCTCCTTGGCGCCGAGATTTCGTCGCGAAATCGGGCAGCGTAAAATGGAGAATCTTGAAATTGTGGGACCGCGGGCGCGCCTTTGGCCTGCCAATGATAGATTCCCGATTCCCGATTTTCAGTTTTCACGATGTCTGCCGCGCCGGGATTTATTCGGGTTGCCGCCAGTGAGCGGGTCGGAGACCCACCCTACTCGACCGCCGGCCTCCCCGCCCCGCACTCTCCTCACCGCGGCAGCGTGAAATAAAACGCCGCGCCCTGCCCCAACTCGCTTTCGACCCGCACGTCGCCGCCATGCGCCTGCACGACGTGCTTCACGATCGCGAGCCCCAGCCCCGTGCCGCCTTGCTCGCGCGAACGCGCCTTGTCCGCCCGGTAAAACCGCTCGAAGACCCGCGCGCGCGCCTCCGCCGGAATCCCCGGGCCGTCGTCGCGCACGCACACCTCGATCCACTTCTCGTTCACGATGCGTCCACTGATCGTCACCGCGCCCGCCGCCCGCCCGTATTTGATCGCGTTGTCGATCAGGTTGGCGAGGACCTGCCGCAGGCGATCCTGATCCGCCTGCGCGAGCATGCCCGACGGCAGCGTGTTCAACAGCCGCATTTCGCGCGCCAGCGCACGCGGCGCCAGGTCCTCGATTACTTCCTGCACCGCCAGCCGCAGCGGCGTCGGCTGCACGTTCAGCACCACGCGGCCCGAATCGAGCTTCGCCAGCAACAGCAGGTCGTCGATCAACAGCGTCAGCCGATCCGCATGCCGGTCGACGATGCCGAGCAGCCGCTCCAGCGCCACCGGATCGGACTTCGCGCCGTCGAGCAGCGTTTCGGTCGCGCCCTTGATCAGCGACAATGGCGTGCGCAACTCGTGACTCACGTTGGCGACGAACTCCTGCCGCACGCCTTCGAGTTCGCGCACCCGCGTGATGTCGTGAAACACCAGCACCGCGCCGTTCGGCGTGCCCTCGGCATCGCGCAACGCCACGCCGTTGATCTGGAGAAACCGCGCCGGCGTGCCTTCGATCCGCAACTCGTAGCCGAGCACCGCCGGCTCCTGCACGAGCCGCGCCGCGAGCGCCGCCACTTCATGATGCCGCACCGCTTCGATCAGCGCGCGCCCCGTGGCCGGTTCGGAAAACCCGAACGCCCGCGCCGCCGCCCGGTTCGTCAGCACGAGATGATTCTCCGCGTCCACGACCACGATGCCCTCGACCATGCTGTCGAGCACCGTTTGCAGGCGCGCGGCATGCGCCTGCAGCGCGGTCGCGTGCGCCGCACTCAACTGGGCGATTTCGTCCGCATGCTGCCTCGTCAGCATCCGGACGCGTCCCCGCGCACGCCACCCGAAGAAAAGCGCCGCCCCCAGCAGCAGCGAAAGCAGCACGACGGCGAAGGTCATGGCTGGGGCTCGCTGGGTTTTGCGGGACGGGCGTAAAGCCCCTCCCACCGTTCCCGGTGAATGTCGTTCGCCTTGCTCAACGCTCAGTTCTCCGCCTTGAAGCGATAGCCCACGCCGCGGATCGTCTCGAGATAATCGGCCACCGGGCCGACCTTCTCGCGCAGGCGGCGCATGTGCGTATCCACCGTGCGCGTGTCGATCGCCGTCTCGTAGCCCCACACGTCCTGCAGCAACCGTTCGCGCGTCTGCACGCGGCCGCGGCGCTTGGCGAGGATCGCAAGCAGGTTAAACTCCGTCGCGGTCAGCGACACCGGCCGGCTGTCGACCAGCGCCTCGTGCCGCGGAATGTCCATCTCCAGCGGCCCGATGCGCAGGTGCTCGCCCGCCTCGTCCGCCGCCTGGGCCCGCTTCAGCAGCTTGCGTATCCGCAAAACCAATTCACGCGGGCTGTAGGGTTTCGTCACGTAGTCGTCGGCGCCGAGTTCCAGCCCGAGCACGCGGTCCATCTCCGCCGCCTTCGCGGTGAGCATGATGATGGGAATCGCCACCGTCGCCGGATCGCGGCGGAGGATCTTGCAGACCTCCATGCCGTCGATTTCCGGCAGCATGAGATCGAGCACGATCAGGTCGGGGCGCTCGGCGCGCACCGCGGCGATCGCCTTCGCGCCATCCGTCGCGAAAATCGGCGCGCAACCTGCCTCGCGCAGTTTGAACCCGAGCACTTCGAGTGCATCGGGCTCGTCGTCCACCACCAGGATTTTAGGCTTCATTGGCTTTCAGGCCGGCATGGCGGATATCCCGCGCTTCGTAGAGATAAACCACTTCCTCGGCGATGTTCGTCGCATGATCGGCGATCCGCTCGAGGCGTTTCGACACCGCCATCAACGCGAGGCAGCGCGAGATGTTCGCCGGCCGCTCGATCATGAAGCTCGAAAGTTCGCGATAGAGCTGACGGTTGAGATCGTCGACCTCCTGGTCGCGTGGCACGACCGAGCGCGCCTTGTCCGGCTGCCGTTCGATGAACGAGGTGAGTGCATCGCGCAGCATGTCGAGCGACATCGCCGCCATCCGCGGCAGGTCCACGTAGGGCTTCAGCTGCGGCTCGCAGCTCAGCTCGAGCGAGCGTCGCGCGATCGACACCGCCTCGTCCCCGATGCGCTCGAGATTCTGCGAGACTTTCATCGCGACGGTGATGAGGCGCAGCTCCGTCGCGAGCGGCGCCTTCGCCAGCAGGTGAATCGCGATGTCGTCCACCTCGATCTCGAACTGGTCGAGAATGTTGTCGTCGTCGATCACCTGCTGGGCCAGGGCATCGTCACGTTCGACCAGCGCCCGCATCGAGCGCGCGACCGCGGACTCGGCGTGGCTCGCCATGGCGAGCAGGGTTTCTTTGAGTTTGCTCATTTCTTCGGTGAAGTGGGTCATGGTGCGGGGCGGGTTTTCAACCGAAGCGGCCCGAGACGTAGGCCTCGGTCTGCGGGTTCGAGGGGTTCATGAAAAGA
>JAEYYL010000401.1 GCA_023430825.1 Verrucomicrobiota bacterium
GCCCCCCCCCCGCGTCTCCATCTTACGGTGGCACGTTTCAGCTCACGCCGAGCAACTCCACCTCGAACACCAGCGTCGCGTTCGGCGGAATTGCACCCGGATAGCCCCGCGCGCCATAAGCGAGCTCCGGCGGGATGGTCATCCGCACCTTGTCGCCGATCCTCATTGTCGCCACGCCCTGATCCCAGCCCGCGATCACTTCGCTCGCGCCGAGGGTGAACGAAAACGGCTCATCGCGATCGACCGAGCTGTCGAACTTTCGGCCGTCCATAAAGCATCCGGTGTAGTGAACGGTGACGGTGTCGCCGTTTTTCGGCGCCGCGCCGGAACCAGCCGTGAGTTTTTCGATGAGTAATTGCGGGGAGGCCATGGGCGGAAGCTCCCGCGGCCGCCGCGACGGGTCAAGGCCGCGGCGCGAAATTCCCCCTCGGACGCCGCGTCCGATCCAAGACGATGCGCGGCGGCGCGCCGGATTTTCCGTTGCCCAAGACGCGCCGCGTCAGAAACCTTTCGACCGCCCTCGCGTCAGCATTCCTGTCACCCCAGGCCCCACCATGCGTGTTCTCCGCTGCCTCACCTCGCTCGCCCTCGCGCCGCTCCTCGTCACCTGCCTCATGGCTCAAACTGCCGCCTCCGCCGACTCGCCGCCTCAACTCGGCTCCACCGTCTTCGCCTGGGACGACATGGTGGCCACGCCGACCGGCGTCGGGCTCCGCCGCGATATCAACGACGGGCCGACCGCGACGATGAACCGCTTCGAATGCCATATCACGACGCTTAGGGCTGGCCTGCCTTCGCACCCGCCCCATCAGCATGCCCAGGAAGAGCTGATCATCATCAAGGAGGGCACGCTCGACGTGCACATCAACGGCAAGGAGCACCGCATCGGCCCCGGCTCGCTTTTCTTTTTCGCCGCGAACGACTGGCACGCGGTCACGAATGTCGGCGAAGGCGATGCGACGTATCTGGTTTTCAACTTCGCCACGGACGCGACCCGCACCGCCCCCCGCGAGCCCGCCGCGCAATCCGCCTCACCCGACAAGCTCCGCTCCGGCGTTTACGAGTGGACCCAGCTCGCCGTGCAGCAAACGCCGAAAGGCGAACGTCGCGAGTTCTTCAAATCCCCCACGGTGACCTGCACCAGCTTCAGCGCCCACGCCACCACGCTCAACCCCGGCGAAACGCCGCACGCGCCGCATCGCCACCCCGACGAAGAGATCATCATCGTGAAGGAAGGTCGGGTCGAAGCGACGATCGAGGGCCGCAGCAAAATCGTCGGGCCCGGCTCGATTCTGTTCTTCGCCTCCAACGACGAGCACGGCCTGCGAAACGTCGGCGATTCGCAAGCCACCTACTACGTGCTGCGCGTCGGCACCGAAAAAACGCCCTCGCTCGCCGCCAAGTAAGCAAAACATCGCGGCTGGCCTCCGCCTCTCTCTGCTGAAAGGTAGGTTGCGCGCTGGCGCGCAACGTCGCGCGGCCCGCGCGCCACCGACCCGAACCACCGCGACCTGCCCGCCCC
Organism: Verrucomicrobiota bacterium; assembly: GCA_023430825.1. Taxonomy (GTDB): domain Bacteria; phylum Verrucomicrobiota; class Verrucomicrobiia; order Opitutales; family Opitutaceae; genus Opitutus. Next base: position 1,523 of record JAEYYL010000401.1, read on the forward strand.
CGCTTTTGTTTTTCACCCCATGAACCTCTCACGCCTTCGCGCTTTCGCTCTCGCTCTTCCGCTGCTCGCCTTCGCCTTCGCCGCACCGGCTTTCGCCGGCATCGGTCTCGGCGCAAAGCCCGAGCCCGGCGCCGAAGTCATCATCGACGGCACCCGCGAGATGCTGGACGCCAAATGGACCTATTGGGAAGGCCCTCGCTTCGCCTCCTCGCTGCCGATCAAATGGAAAATTGTCGATGACCCCGTCGACGCCGGCACCGTCCTGCAAACTTTCGACCCCGCCGCCGCCGGCGGCAAATACGGCGCCGCCGATATCGTGACCAAGCAGGCCTATCGCGATTTCCGCCTCCACATCGAATTCCTCGTCACGAGCGAACGCGGCAACAGCGGTGTGTATCTACAAAACCGTTACGAGATCCAGATCTGCGACGGCGACAAAACGAAGCACGGCATGGGCGCCGTGATCAACGAAACCGAGTCGCCCTACCATCTCTATCGCGGTCTCGGAAAGTGGAACGCCTACGACCTCGTTTTCCGCGCCGCACGCTTCAAGGACGGCAAACGCACCGAGCCCGCCATGGTCACGATGTATTTCAACGGCGAGAAGGTGCATCGCAACCAGCCCATCAACCAGGTCTGGGGCGGGCCTAACTCCGGCATCGACGGCGGCAACGAGGGCGGCAAAGGCATCACCGACACTCCCGGCGGCTTGAAACTCCAGGCCGAAGGCCACGACGTCCGCTATCGAAACGCCTGGATCAAGGAACTCGACCTCGATCAGCCCGACACGGATTTCTGAAACGAAACAGCAGCGCAGGAGGATTTCCGGCATCGCCGCAATTCACTGGCGAATTAATTCTTGAGCGAGCCGTGGGTTCGCCCAAGTTCGGCACACCCCCTGTTCGCGCCATGAACCCCGCCCCCGCGTTCCCTCGCGCCCGCTTAACAACTTGGCTGACGTCTCTGTTGACGGCCATCAGCGCTCCTCTCGCTGCCCAGACCAGCATCGTCATTCTCAACCCCAGTTTCGAAACGGGCTCAGCGGCCATCTTCAACGAGTTCACTTTCGGCCCTCCCGCGGGGTGGCAGCTTTACGATCCCAACGGCATTACCGACGGCGGCGACGGCGACTTCTTCTACGTCGGCACACTGACGCCAACGCCAAACGGCGAAGGTGGTTTTATCAATTTCCTCAACGGCGCCGCCGACGGCCAGCGCGTCGCGATCGCGTTTAACTATAGCGAGACGGGTGGCATCGGTGAATACGGACTCCTGCAAACGCTCGATGCCACCTTGCAGGCCAACACCACGTATTCGTTGCAGGTCGACATCGGCAACATCGCGTCGGGCACGGCCGTCGACAACACATTCTTCAATCTCGACGGTTTCCCCGGCTACCGCGTCGATCTTCTCGCCGGCGATACCGTGGTCGCCTCCGACAACAACACGCTCTCCGGCACCATCGCCGAGGGCGAGTTTGGCCTCAGTGTCGTCCAATTCACCACAGGTGCGAGCCACGCGTCGCTTATCGATCAGCCGCTCACCATCCGTCTGGTAAATCTCAACGTGATCGACCCGGCGTTTCCAACCGCGGACCTCGAGGTCGATTTCGATAACGTCCGCTTCACCGCGACTGCAATCCCCGAGCCGGCCGCCTGGTCTTGGCTTGCGCTGATCGCAGGCGGTTTTGCTTTCCTCCGGCGGCGTCGCCCACGCGCTTGAGTCCGCCTGCACGGATGTGCCTTGCGCGACTTCGCCTCGCGCGGCATCACCCCCCCATGAAGACGCTCGCCCGCGACACCCGTCGTCGGATGGAAAAAATCGCCCGGCAGGCCGCGAAAGCCGCTTACGCCCCGTATTCAAAATTCCCCGTCGGCGCCGCCATCTTGACAAAATCCGGCGCGATCTTCCCCGGCTGCAACGTCGAGAACGCCTCCTTCGGCCTCTGCAACTGCGCGGAACGCACCGCGATCTTCAGCGCCATCGCCGCCGGCGAACGCGAGATATCCGCCGTCGTCGTTTATACGCCCACCGCAACGCCGACTTCGCCCTGCGGTGCCTGTCGCCAGGTGATCAACGAATTCGGCCCGCACGCCCTGGTCATCAGCATCTGCGACGGCACCGAATCCATCGACTCGACGCTCGATGCCCTGCTGCCGGGCGCCTTCGGCCCGCAAAACCTCGCGTGAGACGGGCGTTCAGCCCGCGGTGAAAAAATCGCGCACGTTGGCGAGCACCTGCTCGCACGGCACGTCCATCTCCGTCCGATCGGCGAGATTGCGGATTTTCACCACGCCTTTTGCCACTTCGTCCGGGCCGTAAATCAGCGCCAGCTTGGCGCCCGAATCGGCCGCCAGTTTGAACTGTTTTCCAAAAGCGACGTCCTTCAACGGATACTCCGTGCGAAAACCCGCGGCGCGCAGTTCGAACACATCGCCGAACGCCGCCTTTCGCTCGGCTTCGCCGCCGATCACGCAGTAAACGTCGCACGCCTGCACGAGCGTCGGCATCAATCCGCGCGCTTCCAGCAGCAGCCCGAGCGTCACGTCCCCGATCGCGAAACCCACCGCCGGCAGATCCGGCCCGCCGAGCTTTTTCACGAGATCATTGTAACGCCCGCCACCCGCGATCGCCCGCAACTCCCCCTTGCGATCGAACGCCTCGAACACGAAACCGGTGTAATACGCCAGCCCGCGGACCACGCCGAGATCGACCTCGACGAATTTCGACAACCCCATCGCCTCCAACGCCCCGAGCAGCTTGCGCCAGTCCGCGAGCCGTCCCGCGATCTTTTCGCCGCCCAAGCCGCCAAGCGTTTCCTCCAGCCGCGCCAGCGTTTTGATTTCGAGAAACGCCAGGATCTTCGCCTTCAGTTCCGAATCGATCGCCCCAAACTGCTCGCCATAAGGCTTGAACGCATCGTCGCCCATCTTCTCGAACTTATCGACCGCCGAGAGCACCCCGCGAATCCGGGCCTCGTCCAAGCCCAACGCCTCCAGGTAAAAGAACCACAAGTTCCGATCGCTGAGCCGCACGTAAAAATCCTGCTCGCTCAACCCAAACGCCCGCAGGCACTGGATCAGTAACCCGATCAGCTCGATCTCCGCCTCCGGGCCCGGCTCGCCGAAAAGGTCCGCGTTGAACTGAAAAAACGCCCGTTCGCGGCCCTTTTGCGCCCGCTCGTAGCGATAATACTCCGCGATGCTGAACCACTTGATCGGCCGCTTCAACGCGTTGGCTTTCGCCCCGACCATCCGGCAGACCGTCGGCGTCATCTCCGGCCGCAGCGCCACTTCGCGCCCGCCCTTGTCCACGAAGCTGAACAGCTGCGCCTCGATCTCGTCGCCCGACTTCGTCTTGTAAAGATCCAGCGGCTCGAGGATCGGTGCATCGTATTCCGCAAAGCCGAAGGCCGTCGCGGTTTGCCGCCACAGCCGAAAAATGTGACTGCGGCGCGCCAACGCGTCGGGATAAAACTCACGAAACCCAGGCAGGGACTGAAACGTAGCCATCAGTCCGAAAATGGGGAAACCGCCCGAGTCGATGCGATGCTAATTATCCATCGCTCGCCCGCCCCGCCGCCGGGGGCCCCCCGCCGCCGCGGCCCCCGGCCCCCCCTCCCGGGCGGGCCCGCGCTCCCCGCCTTACAGCTTGCCCAAATCCAGCTTCTTCAACTGCTGTTTCAGAATCTTGCCCGATTTGAACTTCACCACCGCCCGCTGCGGGATGACGACCTCCGCTTCCGGCTTGTTCGGGTTGCGGCCGATACGTGCCTTGCGCACTTGGACTTCCAGGACGCCGAAATTGCGTAACTCCACATTGCGGCCCTCCGCGAGCGCCTTCTGGATGATGTCGAGAGTCAATTGCACGGACTCCACGACCTGCTTCTGCGGAAAGCCCGTCTTCTTATAGATTTCCAACACGATCTCGCGTTTGGTTAGATTGGTGGACATATGTTTTTCCTTTGTTTTTCGAAACGGTTAGTTACGCGGTAAACTATTTTCACATCTGTAATTGCGTCAACCCCCCACAAACTTTTTCCAGCAGTTTAGGGAGTTCCCCGACCCGACCCGCTAAATCCTTCCGATGCCCGATCCTGCTGCCGTAAACTCGATGTTCGCGCGTATCGCGCGCCGCTACGACCTCGCCAACCGGCTCCTCAGCGGGGGCACCGATATCTGGTGGCGCCGGCGACTGGTCCGCGCCGTCGCCCGCTCCCAGCCGGAGCGCGTCCTGGACCTTGCCACCGGTAGCGGTGACGTCGCTTTCGCCCTCGCGCGCGGGCTCTCTCCCGATGTGGCGATCACGGGCATGGATTTCTGCCAACCGATGCTCGATGAAGCGGAAAAGAAGAAGTCCCTGCGCGGTCCCGCCGCGGCCAACATCACCTTCCGTCCTGGCGACGGACTCGCCCTGCCGGTCCCCGACGAGCACTACGATGCCGTCACCATCTCCTTCGGTCTCCGCAACATGGCCGATCGGCATCGCGCGCTGAGCGAGATGCGCCGCGTTCTCCGCCCCGGCGGCCGGCTCTTCGTGCTCGAATTCTCGCAACCGCTCGCGTGGTTCCGGCCGTTCTATTTTTTCTACCTGCGTCGTGTCCTGCCCCTCGCCGCCGGCGTGCTCACCGGCGACCGCGCCGCGTATCAATATCTCAACGACACCATCGAACAGTTTCCCGGCCCCGACGCCCTCGCCGCCGAAATCCGCGGCGCCGGGTTCCCCCACGTCACCGCCCGCCGCATGACGTTCGGCATCGTCGCCCTCCACGAAGCGACTCGCTCGACCGGCTGACGCGTCACCTTGGGCTGGAGCCGCGGCGCCCCCGCCGCGCCTCGCGCCTGCAAACGCCTCTCTCAGCTGAACGACTTCCCGCACCCGCAGGTGCTGGAGGCGTTGGGATTCTTGATCTCGAATCCCTTGCCGTGCAGCCCGTCGTCGAAATCGATCATGGAGCCATCCAGATACGCCAGACTTGCCGGATCGAGCAGCATCGCCACGCCTTCGCTCTCGAGCAGCTGGTCGTCCGCCTTCGCCTCGTCGAACGACATGCCGTATTGAAAACCCGAGCACCCGCCCGATTCTACGAACACCCGCAGTTTTTTCTGCGGCTGGTTGAGTTCCGCATGCATCGAGCGAACCTGGCTGGCAGCGCGGGGCGACAAGGTGATCATGCGCGCAAACTAGAACCGACCCGGGAGCTGTCAAACGTCGGACCAGCGTGCTGTAGCAATTTTCGCGCCGTTCCCCGATTGAACACTTGCCACCTGTTCCGCCCGCTTGTTCTCTCGGGCTCGTCGTGGCGTCCATCAAACACGTTTTCAGCGAAATCCATTACGAGATGGTGCGCAAGGTGGCGGACGGCGGCATGGGCGTCGTTTACGAAGCCGAACAGCTCGGCGCCGGTCGTTTCCGCAAGGTCGTGGCCGTGAAACTCATTCGCGAAGAGTATTCCGCGATCGAGGAGTTCCAGAAGAATTTCATCGGCGAAGCCCGCCTCGTCGCGGACCTCATCCACACCAATATCGTCCAGACCTACCACCTCGGCCAAGTCGGCGAACAATACTTCATGGTGATGGAGTTCGTCCGCGGCGTGAACCTCGAGCAGTTCCTCGACAAACATCGCGAGCTCGGGCGCCCCGTTCCCGTCGATCTCGCCGCCTTCATCGTTTCCCGCATCGCCCGCGGCCTCTGCTACGCGCACGAGAAACGCGACCGCGAAGGCCGCCACCTCAATATCGTCCATCGCGACATCGGCCCGAAAAACATCATGATGGCCTACGAGGGCGACGTGAAGCTCACCGACTTCGGCATCGCGAAGGCCCTCGACCTCATGTATAACGAGGAAGGCAAGGTCATCGCCGGCAAGGACGAGTATCTCTCCCCCGAACAGGCCAGTTACGCCGTCACCGACGCCCGCGCCGACCTCTTTCCCCTCGGCATCGTCCTCACCGAACTGCTCCTCGGCCGGAATATCTTCCGCGCCCTGGATCGCGCGCAGTCCCGCCGCAACATCCTCACGATGCCCATCCCGAAGTTCGGCACGCTCCGCGCCGACATCGACGCGAAGCTCGAACTCATTCTCCAAAAAACGCTCCAGCGCGACCGCGACAAACGCTACCAGACCGCCTTCGAAATTCTTAACGATCTCGAGGTTTACCTCTACAGCGACCGCTACGGCCCGACCAACGAAAAGCTCGGCGTCTATCTGCGCGATCTTTTCGGCGCCACCCAGCCGGTTTCTCCCTCTCCAGCCACCCCCCAACCCATCCTCGTCTCCCCGCCCCTGAGATGATAACCAACAGCCACGACGTTTATCTCCTCCATGAGCGGGCCCTCCTTTAGCCACGACCTTCGCCAGCGCCAGACCCAGTCCCTCGTTCTCGCGCCGCAACTCCGGCAGTCCCTGAAAATCCTTCAGGTCGCCGCCCTCGACCTGCGGTCTGTCATTCAGGAAGAGTTGCAGGCCAATCCCACCCTCGAGGAATTGCCGATGGAGGGCGAAAGCGTCGACAAGCCCTCCGACAACGATACGGCCGACGGCGACAGCGACGCTTCGTCGCACGAATCGGACGACGGCAACGCCTCGGCGCCCGACGACCATGGCACACGCGAGGAGATGGATTTCACCAAGCAGTTCGAAATCCTCGGCAAACTCGACGAAGACTGGCGCGACCACATGGCCAACGCCGGCGGCGCGCAGCCCTACACCGCCGAAGACGCCGAAAAACGTCAGCACTTCTTCGACTCGCTCGTCAGCGAAACCTCCCTCCAGGAACACCTGATGCAGCAGGTCGTCCTCGACGACCTACCCGACCCCGTCCTCGAAGCCCTCAAACAGCTCATCGGCAACCTCGACGACCGCGGCTACCTCGCCCAGTCCCCCTCCGACGTCGCCCTCCAGGCCAATCTGCCCTACGACACCGTCCTCGAAGCGCTCAAGCTCCTCCAATCTTTCGACCCGCCCGGCATCGGCAGCCAGACGCTCGCCGAATGCCTCCTCGCGCAACTCCAGGCGAAAAACCGCGGCGACACCCTCGCCGCCCGCATGCTGCGCGATCACTTCGAACTCCTCTCGCGCCGCCGCATCCCCGAACTCTCCCGCAAACTGGGCGCCGCTCCCGACGACGTCCAGGCCGCCATCGAGGAAATCGGCAAACTCGACCCCGCTCCCGGACGCCGCTTCGCCGAGGACAACAACCGCGTCGTCGTCCCCGACGTCGTCGTCGAGAAGGACGGCGACGAATGGAAGATCCACCTCAACAGCGACTACATCCCACGCCTGCGCCTTTCGAGCACCTACCGCGAACTCATCGCCAAGGGCACGCTTTCGAAGGACGAGCGCGATTACCTCCGCGAGCGCATGCGCTCCGGCAAGTTCCTGATCGACTCGATCGAGCAGCGCCAGCGCACCATCGAGCGCATCACCCGCGAAATCATCAAGGCGCAGACGCCCTTCTTCGAACAGGGTGTCTCCCAACTCCGCCCACTCACGATGACGCAGATCGCCGACATCGTCGGCGTGCATGAGACCACGGTCAGCCGCGCGATCGCCAACAAATACATGAAGACCCCGCATGGCGTCTTCGATTTCAAGTATTTCTTCACCACCGGTTATCAGGCCGAAAGCGGCGCGGCCGTGTCCAACACCAGCGTGAAGGAGATGCTCGCCGATCTCGTCGCCCTGGAAGACAAATCCGCGCCACTGAGCGACCAGGAACTCGTCGCCAAGCTTCAGGAAAAAGGCCTCACCCTCGCCCGCCGCACCGTCGCCAAATACCGCGAAGAACTCGGCATCCTGCCGAGCAACCTCCGCCGCGATTACAAATAAAGTAGGGCGGCGCTTCAGCCGCCCTTTCGCTTTCGCCGGCGACCACGCGCGCGCTCACCCAGTTGGCGCGGCAGCGCCGGTAGGGACCTCTCCGAGCGGTCCGCCCCACACCCGCTCCGCGTCACGCCAGCGCCGCACTCGGCTCCACGCGCAACCCCATCCCCGCGACGCGCTCCACGCCCGTCCAATCCGCCCACGCCGCAAACGCGATCATCCCCGCGTTGTCGCCCGTGTGCCTCGGCTCCGCCGCCAAAAACGAAATCCGCTCCCGCTGCGCCACCTGCTCCAGCGCGCTGCGCAACGTCCGGTTGTTCGCCACTCCGCCCGACAGCCCGAGACTGCGATATCTGCCCCCCGCCAGGCGCACCGCCGCACGCGTCTTGCGCACCAGCGCATCCACCACCGCCTGCTGATAACTCGCACACAGATCCGGCAACCGTGCCTGCACCTCCGCCGGCGTGAACTTCTCGATCAAATACCGCAGGCTCGTCTTCAGCCCCGAGAAACTGAAATCCAGCTCGTCGCGCCGCCCGATCCCACGCGGAAAATCGAACGCGCTCGTCTGCCCGGCCTGCGCCAGCCGTTCGATCAACGGCCCGCCCGGATACCCCAGTCCCAGCAGCTTCGCCCCTTTGTCCAGCGCCTCGCCCGCCGCATCGTCGCGCGTCGACGACAGCACCGTGACGTTCCGCGCCTCGTCCAACGCGAACAGCAGCGTGTTCCCCCCCGAAACGATCAACCCGAGGTGCGGCAAAAGCGCGCGCACCCGCTCGTCGAAAGCCTCCGGCGCCGCCGCGTGCAACGCGATGAACGGCGACCACACATGCCCGCGCAGGTGATTCACCCCCACCACCGGCACCCGCAGCTCCCACGCCACCGCCTTCGCCGCCGCCACGCCCATCGCCAGACATGCCGCCAGCCCCGGCCCATTCGTCACCGCCACCTGCGAAATTCCGCTGAAATCCACCGCGCTCCGCGCCCGCTCGAGCAGCGGCCCAAACGTCCGCAGGTGCTCGCGCGTCGCCAGGTCCGGCACCACCCCGCCATGCCGCTCGTGCAACGCGATCTGGCTGTGCACCCACTCCCCGGCGAAACCCGCCTTCGGATCGAACACCGCCGCCGCCGTCTCGTCGCAGGAACTTTCAAGCGCCAGAATCATGCTCAACGCGCCGCCACCGCCGCCCCCTTCGCATCCAAAATCCGGATACCCCTCAGCACTTCCCGCGCCGCCTCCAGCTGCCGGTCCTCGATCGGCGCGAATCCGAAGCGCTCCTCGAACTCCGCCGGATCAGACACGTCCGCGCGCGTCCGCTGCACCCGCAGCTTGCTGTCCTCCTCCGCCGTCGCGATCACCTCCACGTTCGGCTCGATCCCCCGCTCGTGGATGCTCACGTCCGCCGGCGTGAAATACCGCGCCGTCGTCAACCGCAGCCCCTCGCCGTTCTTCAGCTGGAAAACCGACTGCACCGACCCTTTGCCAAACGACCGCTCGCCGACCACCACCGCCCGCCCCGTGTCCTTCAGCGCTCCCGTCACCACCTCCGCCGCGCTCGCCGTGCCCGCGTTGATCAACACCACCATCGGCAGCGACACCGGATTACCCGACCGCTCCGCGCGGAATCGCTCGTTGTCCGCCGCGTTGCGCCCGCGGGTCGACACGATGATTTCACCGCGCCGGAAAAACGGCTCCGCCACCGCCACCGCGGCGTCGAGCAGCCCGCCGGGATTGTTGCGCAGATCCAGCACCAGCCCGTCGATCCCTTCCCGCAACAACCCTTCCAGCGCGTCCTCGAACTCCCGTCCGGTCTGCTCCGAAAACTCGCTCAGCAGGATATAACCGGTCCGCTCCGGCAACACCGCCACCGACCGCACGCTCTCGAGCTTGATGACCTGACGCTGCAGCGTGACTTGAAACTTCCGCTCACCGCTGGGCCGGTAAAGGTCGATCGTCACCCGCGTGCGCGGCTTCCCCCGCAGCCGCTCCACGACAGCGTCCATCGCCACGCCTTCCTCGATGCCCTGACCATCGACGCCGAGGATTTCATCGCCGCGCCGGATGCCCGCCCGCTCCGCGGGCGAATTCGCGATCGGCGCGATCACCAGCACCTTCCCTTTTCGCATCTCCACCTGCAAACCCACGCCCGTGAAGTCGCCGTTGAGTTGCTCCTCGAGTTCCGCGTAGTCCCGCGCCTCCAAAAATTCCGAGTGCGGATCGAGCGACTCCACCATGCCGTGCAGCGCGGTCTTCGCCAGCCGGTCGTAGCTCACCGCGTCCGCATCGACGTAAAACGCATTCACCATCCGCAGGACGTCCTTCATGTAGTCCGCCGACCGGTTCAGCTCCCGGTTCGGCAGCCAGCCCCACGTCGGCGCCACGCGCGCCACCCCCAGAGTCAGGAGGAAGCCGAGCGCCGCACCCGCGGCCAGGACAGGAATCCGTTTGAACATCCGCTGCACTGTGTGCATCCGCTTCCGTTTGTAAATCGGTTCGTCGCCGCCGCGCGTCGAACAACCGCCTCTCATGTCCGACTCGCCCAACGCCCCCGTCTCCGACGCCTTTCGCGCGCTCTTCCGCGACCGCGCCGACGCCTCCGGCGCCATGACGTTCGAGCGTTTCATGGACCTCGCGCTCTATCATCCGCAACTCGGCTATTACCGCCGCGATCGCGCGCGCGTCGGCTACGCGCCCGGCACCGATTTCTACACGGCGAGCACCAGCGGACCCGTGTTCGGCGAGCTCGTCGTCGCCGCCTGCACCTCCCTGCTCGGCTCCGACGCCGTCCGCGATCACCGCTTCGTCGAGCTCGGCGCCGAATCGCCTGACGGCATCCTCGCCGGCGTCGCGCATCCGTTCGCTTCCGCCGATGTCGTGCAACTCGGCGACGATGCAGCCTTCGCCGGTCGCTGCATCGTTTTCTCCAACGAGCTGTTCGACGCGCAACCGTTTCGCCGCTTCGTTTATCGCCGCGATGCCTGGCGCGAACTCGGCGTCGCTTTGCGCGGCGAAACCCTGGTCGAGATCGAACTCCCGCTCGCCGCGCCCCCGCCGCCGCAGCTTCCGGTCAGCGCGCCCGACGGCTACCTCGTCGACGCACCGCTCGCCGCCGTCGCTCTCGCCGAGCACCTCGCCCGCCAGAAATGGACCGGCCTTTTCATCGCCTTCGACTACGGCAAATCCTGGACGGAACTCATTTCCGCGCATCCCGCCGGCACCGCCCGCGCCTACCATCGTCATCGGCAGTCCAACGACCTGCTCGCGCAGCCCGGCGAACAGGATCTCACGTGCCACGTTTGCTGGGACTGGCTGTCGCGCGCACTCACCGACCACGGTTTTGCGCCGCCCACCCTGGAAACGCAGGAGTCGTTCTTCCTGCGCCGCGCCACCGATTACATCGCCCACGCGTCCACCGAGGACGCCGCCGGTTTCAGCCGCCGCAAACTCTCGTTGTTGCAATTGCTCCACCCCGGTCACCTGGGCCAGAAGTTCCAGGTGCTGCACGCGCAGCGGTCCTAAGAAACGAGCGCGCCTTTTTCTAACCGCCGCACGGCGTCTCCGGCTCGACACCACCACGGCGCCGCACCTATTCACGCGCATGCAAGCGTTGAAAACTCCGTTGGGCCGGCTCCGCGTCATTGGTTGGTGGGAAGGCGTCTCCTTCCTCGTCCTCCTCGGCATCGCGATGCCGCTGAAATATTTCGCCGGCGAACCCGCCGCCGTCCGCGTCGTCGGCATGGCTCACGGCGTGCTTTTCATGCTCTACGTGCTCGCCGCGTTCCAAGCCGCTCTCGCCCACGACTGGCCGTGGAAACGCACCGCGCTCGTGCTGCTCGCCAGCGTGCTCCCCGCCGGTCCGTTCATCGTCGACGCAAAAATCCTCCGCGAGGAGGCCACCGCTCCCGATCGCCGCGCATGAAACATCCTTCCTGCCCCGCCTGCACGCTCGACGACGTGCTCAGCCATCCCGATCACTGGGAATGCGCCACCTGCGGCCACGAATGGCCCAAGGAGGCCGCCCCCGAAGCCGCCCGCGTCGTCAAGGACGCCCACGGCAACCCGTTGGCCGAGGGCGACACCGTCGCGCTGGTCAAGGACCTGAAACTCGGCAGCGGTTCGCAGGTGCTGAAAGCCGGCACCAAGGCAAAAAACATCCGCCTCGTCGACGGAGACCACGAGATCGCCTGCAAGATCGACGGCACGCCTTTTGCCCTGAAGGCCTGCTTCGTGAAGAAGAGCTGACGCCGCCCGCCGTCGGAATTTCCGGTTGAACCGGCCGGCCGCCGCGCCCCAAGCTCGGCGCCGCTGTTCGGTTGCGCCCCGCTTCGATTGCTACCCGCGCTTCCGCCTCGCCTTCGATTCGCTCCTCCTCCCCGCCCCATGAAACTCCTCTCCGTTCCCGCCCTCGCCCTGCTCGGCGTGTTTTCCGCCGCCTCGCACGGCGCGCCCGATCCCCAATGGCTCGGCCACGACCGCCTCCGCCCGCCGCCCCCGGTCGTCACGCCCGGCACCTCCAGTTCGCAGGAACATCCCGGCCGGCCGCCCTCCGACGCCACCGTCCTGTTCGACGGCCGCGATATTTCCGCCTGGGTCGCGATGGATGGCAGCCCCACCAAATGGATCGTGCGCGACGGCGCTCTCGAGTGCGTGCCCGGCAGCGGATACGTCCGCACCCTTCAATCCTTCGGCGACTGCCAACTCCACGTCGAATGGGCCGCGCCCAACCCGCCCCACGGCGAGAGCCAGGGCCGCGGCAACAGCGGCCTCTTCTTCGGCGCCGGCCGCTACGAGATCCAGGTCCTCGACTCGTATCAGGGCAAAACCTACGCCGACGGCTCCGCCGCGTCCGTTTACGGCCAGTATCCGCCCCTCGTCAACGCCTCCCGCCCTCCTGGCGAATGGCAGATCTACGACGTCATCTGGACCGCACCGCGCTTCGACGAAAACGGCCAGCTCGTCTCCAAAGCCCGCCTCACCGTCTTCCACAACGGCGTCCTCGTGCAAAACAACGTCGAGCTCACCGGCCCGACCGGCTGGATCGGCCGCGCCCCCTACCAGGCGCACCCCGAACGCCTCCCGATCGCCTTCCAGGACCACGGCAATCCCGTCCGCTACCGCAACATCTGGGTGCGCGAACTCGGCCAGCACCACCACAAGGAGTTCCGCCTCCCCGACGCGCTGCTCGAATCCTACGTCGGCGACTACGGCACCGGCCAGTGGAACACGTTGAAAGTCCGCCGTCTCCCCGACGGCCTTCTCGCCGCCAATTTCGCCGGCGTCGACCTCGTGCTCCACGCCGCCTCGCCCACGCACTTCTATGCACTCACCACCGACGTCCAATGCACCTTCGACGTCAGCGGCCCCACGAAAAAGGTCGCCGTCACCGTCGGCGAGGACTCGACCAAACCCATGACGCTCGAGCGCGCCTCGCCGTAAAGCGCCATAGCAGTGCGGTGCTTTGGCCCGCCCCCTGCCCGCCACGCGCTGTGCCGAAACGCAGCGCGTCACACCCCGCCTTCACCGCGCCGGCCCGCTCTCCGGTGCCAGCGGCGCAAACGCCCAGCGCAACCCGCGCGTGTAGCTCTCCAACTGCATGCCCGCATGCCGCTCGCCGTCGATGATCCGAAACTCGTAAGCCAGCCCCGCGTGCTGCCGCGACGCCACGCGCTGGTTGTAGCGTAGAATCCCCCCGAGAAACTCCGGCGTCTCGTTGCCGCCGCCGCTCACGAACAGCCGCGCGTTCAACGCCCGGCCCGCCTTCACGAACGCTTCCTCGTAACCGAGCAGCCAGTCGTCGCCCACGATCACCGCCGGCGTCGCCGCGACGTAGGCCTGAAACAACTCCGGCTTCGCATACATCGCATACAGCGTGAACAACCCGCCGAGCGAAGCGCCCGACAACACCCGATACGACGGATCCGCCCGATACTCGCGCTCGATGAACGGGATGATCTCCGCCTCGATCGTCCGCAGGAAATCCGCCGCCCGCCCCGACGCCGCGGCGCCGCCCCCGCCAAACGCCACCGGCGAGAGTTCCCACCGGCGCAGATCGCCGTAGTTCAAATCCTCGCCGGCGTAGCCGAGCCCGACCGTGATGAACTCCGGCGCCACCTTATCGTAAAGCAGCGAACCCGCGATCGCCGTGATCTTCTGAAAATCCCAATACGCGTCGGTCACGAACACCACCGGGTAACGCTTGCCCGTCTCCTTCGCATAGCTCGGCGGCAAACCGACGTGGAGTTGATAGTGACGCCCCGCGTCGTTGCGCGGCAGCACCCGCAGCTCGGAGTTTCCGATGACATGCGGCGGAAACGCCGCCTTCGGCGCTTCCGCTCCGCGGCTCACGCCGACGGACAACACTTGAGTGGCCAAACACAACGCAACGACGGGGATTTTCATGGGGAGACTCGATCCGTAACACCCGCCCCGAAAAAGTCCGGCCCAAATTCCGCACCCGACGCCCGCCCGCGCCCGACCCCCGCCGCCTCCCCACCCATTGTCATATAATGGATGACAAACGCCCGTCTCCCCCCGCGCCTTACTTGCTCTTGCGCTTCCCACCCGACGCGCCGCCGGTCGACTTCTTGAACTTCGGCAGCGGCTTCTGTTTCTGCTGAAAACGCTGACTGGCCTTCAAGTCCTTGATCGTCGGGATGTATTTTGCGCCCATGACCCCAAGGCCGCCGGCAACCCCGCGCGGCTGCAATCTCAAATTCCCCGCCGCCCTGTCACCGTTTCGCTGCGCGGGCGAAATACTCCGCCAGTCGCCCGGCTTCGCGCGCGAGCGAGAACGTTTTCAACCGCCGCCCTCCCCGGGTCACCAGCGCCCGCCGCAGCTCCGCCTCGCCGGCGATCCGTCCCAGCGCCGCCGCCAGCGCCATCTCGTCGCGCGGATCGACATACAGGCAGGCGTCCCCGCCCACCTCGGGCAGCGAGGTCGTGTTCGCCGCCAGGATCGGACGCCCGAACGCCATCGCCTCCAGCAGCGGAATACCGAAACCTTCGTGCAACGACGGGTAAACCAGCGCCCCCGCCGCCCGCCAGGCCGCCGCAAACCGCGCCTCGTCGAGATGCCCGGCGAAACACACCCGGTCGACGAGCCCCAGCACTTCCGCCCGCGCCTGCAACGACGCCATGCGCGCGTCCGGATGCCCCGTCAGCACCAGCCGCCAGGCCGCCGCGCCCGCGCTGTCACAATAGTTTCGATACGCCGCCAGCAGCCTCTCGTGATTCTTGTGCGGCCAGAAATTCGCCGGATAGAGGAAAAATCCGCCCGCCACCGGCGGCGCCCCACTCTCCGCCGCCACCGTCTGCAACCGGCCCTGCACCGGCAGATGCGTGACGAAGCAGCGCGCGGGGTCGACCCCGTAGTGCGCCTGCAGCCGCGCCGCCGTGTAATGCGAGATGCACTGGAAAAACGCCGCTTCCGCCGCCACCTGCGTGAACCACTCGTGCCGGTAGTTCACCTCCTCGATCGGCAGCGCTTCCGGCAGATCGCGGTGCAACAGATCGACGATCAGGCTCACCGTCGGCACGCCTGCCCGCATCGCACTCGACCGCCCGAACGGCGCATACAACACGTCGAAGCGCGGCGCCTGCACCTCGTCCGCCCACACGCCGTCTCCCTCCCGCAACAGCGGCCGCAACTCCGGCTCGAGTTCGCTCGCCGCGAGGAACACCAGCCGCAACCGGCGCCCTTTCGTCCGGCCGATCTCCCCGAGAAACGAAAATACCAGCGGCTTCACCCCGCCGTTCGCTCCTCCAGGCCGCATCAGCCGCAGGTCGACGCCGACCGTGAGCGCGCGGCGCAGCGCGTGGCGGCGAATCCACGCCAGCCACCCGCCCCGGTTTCGCTCGGCCGAGAACCTCGTCGCGTCTCCCACGGTAAGCAAAGATGCCGATTGCCCAGGCCGACGGGTTACCGCCGCACCCGTTCCGCGCCGACCTCGACGCGGCCGTCCGCCAGCCCCGTCGCATCACGCACGGACACACCCCGCACGTCGCGCAGCGACCACTCTTTCCGGTCCGGCTCCGTCGCCAGCTGCACGTTGTCCAGCCGGCCCCCCACGACATCGTCCAACACCACCGCAGGGCGGGCCTCCGCGCTCATCAGCCGCAGGTCCACGTCGCGCACCTGCAGTCCCGCGACATGTCGTGCGAAAATTCCCCACGAGGGCATCGTGCCGAAATTATAAGGATCCGGATAGCTCTTCTCGTATTCCGGCACCTCCCGCGCCGCCTGCTCCGCCGTGCCGCCGCCGCGATAATGGATCTGTAAATTCGACAACACCACGTCCTCGATCGGGTGGCCCGGCAGCCCCGCGATCAGAATCCCATGCTCCGGCGCCACGTTGCTCGCGACGACATTGGCGATCGAGATCCGCCGCACCTTGCCCGGCGCCGTCGTATCCGGCGCGCGGAGACGTGCGCCGAGCCGGATGAAGATCGGCGCATTCTGCACGTCGCGCATCGTGATATTGCTGATCGCCACGTCCTCCAGCACGCCGCCGTCGACCTGCTCCAGGGCGATGCCACGGCAGTAGTCGAAGACGCAGTTCGCGATCGTGATGTTGCGGAAACCCCCGCCCGCCTCGGTGCCGAACTTGATCCGCCCCATCGCTCCACCGCGCTGCCGGCCTTTCCGGGTGCGCGTCCCGTCGAGCAGCGTGCCCTCGTCGTAGCCGCTGACGAAGCAGTTCACGATCGTCACGTTTTCCGTCATCCGCTTCACGCCGAGCGCATGCGACGACTTCAGGCAGATCGCATCGTCCCACGGCGAATTCACCGATGTGTTCGAGATGCGGACGTTGCTACACGCATCGATGTCGATGCCGTCGCGATTCGTGTCGATCAGCAGGTTGTCGATCGTGAGGTTGTCCACCCCGGTCGCCAGAATCCCGAAATGTCCGCCGTGCAGGATCGTGAAATCGCGCAGCGTCACATTCCGGCATTCGCTGAGCGCGATCGCCTTGTTGCCCACGCCGTCCGGCTTGCGGTCGCGCGCATTCGGGTAGCCGAAAGGCCCCGGCGTCAGGTCAGGCCTCGGCTCGATCGGAAACACGCCGTCCGCCTCCAGCACGTCGGGCGGATTGTCCGCCGGGTGCTCGATCAGCGCACCGACGGGAAGAGCCACCGCGCTGTTCCCGCGGCTCAGGCCTCGCCCGTAGATCCGGCCCGGCCCCACGATCGCGACGTTCTCTAGTCGTTCCCCCCAGATCAGGCTGTTGCGGAAATGCGAGTGCCCAAAATCCTGATACATGTCCCACGCATTCGGTTCCGGCCGGTCGTAACCCGCCTCCGGCGTCGGCTCCGCCGCCACGATCGTCGCGCCCGCCGCCAGCCGCAGCGTGACGTTGCTCTGCAGCCGGATCGAGTGGCACAGATACTCGCCCGCCGGAAACTCCACCGTCCCTCCACCCGCGGCCGCCGCTGCCGCGATCGCACGGTTGACCGCCGCCGTGTCGAGCGTGCGCCCGTCGCCCGTCGCCCCGTGCGCCCGCACCGAAAAGGCCTCCGCCGGCGCCCGCTCCCCCGCGCCGCGAAGCGTGGCGGCCAACGGCAGCGCCAATAAAAACACACACAGCCAGCGGGAGAAAAAGGGTTTCATGGGCAACGACCAGGATGCGTGGCGCATCTTCGCGAGCCATGCGCGCGCGAGTCAACGCAGGGACACCGCCGCGGCGGGTTTCCTCACGCCGCAGCGTGACGGTCCGCCCACGGCGAACCCAGCGGCTCTTCCTCGTGTGCCGCCAGTTCGGTGAACACCGCCGCCTCCCCGCCTTGATGCAACCGGCCGGCCTCGCGCAACAGCCGCGTGCAGACCCGTTCGCGCACCATCGGATCGTGCGGCGGCACCGCCGCCCCCCGCCGCTGCGTCTCCGCCGCCGTCTCCTCGGCGATCGCCCGCTGCAGGGTCGCCACATCGAAGGAAGCTGAGGGATCGCGTCGAGTCATGGACAAGCTGCTGGCGAAGGGCGTCGTGCCCTCCCCGCGAGCTCCCTCATCGGCCCTTTCCTCCTCCCGATTGAACGCGAATTCCACCACCGCGCCGCGGCCCGGCTGCCGCTGCTGAACACGAGGCAGATAACGAAAAAATTCCCACGAGCGCTGGAGCCACGACGCCATTGCGGACGTTCGACCCCACGCTCCCTCGACGGTTCGCCGTCCCCCTTAGCTCACCGGGAAACCCCGACGGATGTTTCGCCCCCGCTCCCGTGTCGGGAAAAAAATCATTCGCTGGCATCTTCGCTGAAAACTCAGCTTCAGAAATCTCCGTTTGTCCCGAATTACTTCGCTCATCCCCCCATGATGGCCGTCAAAACTCCCGTCACTGACCAGCTGATCCAGGAATGCATCATCCGGTCCGTCCAAACCGTCTTCCAGACGATGGCCAGCCACGACGTCACGTTTGTCGAACAGGCCTCGCCCGAAGCCGCCGTGCTGCCGCTCGCCGCATCGCACATCATCGCCAGCGTCGGCTTCGTCGGCGCCTGCGACGGGCTCATCTATCTTTGTCTCAGCGAGAAATTCGCCACGATCGCCAGCAGCCGCATCCTCGGCATGACCGAACAGGAAGTGGAGATGCACGGCGACGAGGTCGTGCACGACGCGATCGGGGAGATCACCAACATGACCGTCGGCGGTTTCAAGAACACGCTTTGCGACATGGGCTTCCCGTGCAAACTCACGCTCCCGGCCATCGTGCGGGGCAACAAGCTCTCCATCGCCGCAATCAAGTCCGCCACGCGCCATATCTTCCATTTCGACTGCGCCGGCCACCGCCTGACCGTCGACATCCAGCTCAAGATCGATTGATCCAGGTCCAGCCTGAGTTCCGCCGCCGCGCCGCTTCACCGCTGCGCGGCGGGCTTGTTTTCGGACCACCGCGAACGATCGACGCTCACCCACGGCACATCCGTCCGTCCATGCTCCGCAGCTCCGCGTTCCTTGAACATCGATCGCGTAGATTTTGCGCAGTCTATTAGATTGCCGACACCTGGGTCTGATCTTTGCTTTCGCACGATTGCATCCACCTATTTCCTCCATGTCGCCTTCGCCCTCTTCCTCTCACGCCTCCGACACCCGCTCGCTCGCCTACCTCAATCTCAAGCTCCGCGAACTCTCGCAGCCCGGCGTCCCGGTGGCCGACGAAGGCCTCAGCGATTTGATCGGCAATTTCGTCGCCCTCAGCCGCGAAAAGGATCGCGCGCTCTCCCGCCACCTCTGCCCGATCGACCAGCGCATCCAGAACTTCCTCTTCGATTACCTCGATGGCATCGTCGAGGTTCCCCGGCTCCCCGCCGCCACGCTCGTCCTCGACCGCGCCGGCCTCGCCCGCACGCTGTCTCTGCCGCCCTCGCGCGACGAACACCAGAGCCCCATCCTCACCTCCCGCCGCGTCCGCCAGGGCGTCCTGCACAATCCACGCGCCGACCGCCGCACCACTCAGGGCATCTTTCACGTCGCGGAAAACGGCCTCCCGATTCCCAACGACAAGAAGGCCGTCCCCGCCGCCGTCTTCGGCCGCCTCCTCCGCGTCGCCCTGCAACCGCCCGCCGACTTCGCCCGCCTCCCCTTCACCGCGGCCGAGCCCGAACAGGCCGCCTGCTTCGTCTCGCTCTACCTCCGGCCCACTGTCGTTCCCGCCGTCCCCGGGTTCACCCCGAAACGCGCGATGGAGACGCACTTCTTCGCGCCCGGCAGCCTCGTCGCCAACCTCGATTTCGTTGAAAGTATCTTCGGCAACGCCGGCGATCCTCACCTCCCCGAAAACGATGCCGCGCTCGATCCCGAGACCTGGACCGGCCACACCGGCTGCATCATCCTCGCACCCCAGCTCAACGGCCTGAAAAAAATCGACCTCGGCCTGCCCGCCTGGGACGCCGCCACGCCCCGCCAGCGCCGCGACGGCATGTGCTGGAAAAAGCCCGACGAACTCTACAACGACGGCGGCGCCTTCAAGATCACCGCCCGCAACGCCTCGGGCGTCGTCGTCACCCTCATCTCCGACAACTATTTCGGCTACTGCAAAAAGGAGGTGAAGACCCAGATCAGCTTCGCCGCCAACCTGCTCGGCAGCGCCGAAGAGGAACACGCCGGCGGCGCCATCGTGTTCCCCAGCTACGATCTCGGCGAGGACTTCCAGCTCTCCTCCCACGTGCCGGTCGTCGATCACACGTTCACCGAAGCCATCGCCCTCCTCGGCGATCGCGCCGAACTCCAGCCCGGCGGCTGGGCCCGCGACCGCTCCTCCCCCGACATCTATTACGTCCCGCACGATGCCCGCTTCGACCTCCGCACCCAGCGCATCACCTGGCGCGGCGCCGACGGCGTCGAACAGACGCTGAAACTCCTGCCGCGCATCACCTACGTTCTCCCCTCCGGCTACAAGGTCGAGATGGCCAAGCCCGACGAGGGCCGCCGCTGGCGCCTGCGCGGCACCACCGCCGAGGGCCTCCTCTGCCACAAGCCCTGCACCGTCTCCGGCGGCGGCAAATCCGAGATCTCCAAATCCATCGCCGACGCCACCTTCACCGGCCCCGTCTTCGTCAACGACCTCGCCAAGGACCTCGACCGCGTCGACGAAATCCTCCGCCACGACTACTCGAAACGCTTCCGCGATCCCGCGAAAAACCGGCCGCACGGCCGCCCCATCCTCGGGCCCGAACGCTCCCTCGGCTCCGTCGTCAAACTCCTCTCCACCAGCCCCGATTACACCGACGACTACAACGCCTGGCTCGATACCATCCCGGGCAACATCCGCGACCTCGTCCTCATCGTGAAGCGCGCCTACAAGCCCGAATGGGGCAACGACTGGCGCCGTCATTACAGCGTGGATCGAATCAACGCCCGCCCCGGCAACGAGCTGAAATACCACCGCGAACGCCTCCTCACCCACTACCTGCGCGTCGGCTACACGCGCGACGGCGGCTGGCGCACGTTCACGCTCCGCAAGGACTTCTTCCCCGCCGAAAAAATCCAGGCCGAAGACGACATCACCGCCTCCACCGTCGCCCCCGCCGAGCGCGTCCAGGGCCGTCCGGGCACCGCGGCGTCTTCACCGACCGGCGCTCCCTCGCTCAAGTTCGTCCTCAACTGCGAGGCCCGCCTCTTCCAACGTCCCGACGACGCCATCGTTCGCGGCTACGACAAGAACACCGAGCGCGACTTCGGCCGCGGCGGAAACTTCTTCTCCAACTACGAGCCCCTCGATCGCGCCGCCGCGGCCGCCGTCGTCGAGGACACCCTCGGCTTCGACGCCTTCACCGAACCGGTGCGCAAGATCTTCCGCGATTACCTCGAACAGACCGGCCCCGCCTATCTCGTTTCACCCGCGCATCCGCGCGTCGTCGACGGCAAACCCTCGAAGAATCCGCGCTACCTCCAGGTGCGCCCCGATCTCGAAAACCCCCGCGCCACCTACCTCGCCCAAGCCGGCGCCCGGCTCTACCGCCGCCTCCCCGCCACCGCCCCCGTCGTGTTCCCCGTCGGCGCCGTCCTCATGGGCCGCCGTCTCAATCCGCCCGAACCCGGCGTCCAACCTCTCTGCGTTTACGGCCCGATCCATTATCAGGAACTGCCCGAGGCGTTCATGGACCTCATCGCCAGCCTCACCGGCAAATCGCCCTCCACCACCGGAGCCGGCTCCGAAGGCGCGCTCACCAAGGGCCCCTTCAACGCCCTTCCGCCCATCTTCGACCTCAACGCCGCCCTCGTCTCCTACATCCTCACCGCCCTGCCCGTCTTCTCGACCGCCGCCGGCTGGATCGGCCCCAAACACCGCATCGATCACGACGTCAGCCTCCTCGTCCCCGAACTCTGGGCGCGCATGTCGCCCCAGGAACAGGACCCCGCCTACCTGATCGAACAGGGCTATCTCGAGCGCTGCCAGGACTTCGATCACGCCGGCGAACGCGTCCTCGCCAGCCGCCTCGGCTGGCGCGTCACCGAGCGCTTCGTCCAGGCCTTCTGCGGCCGCGTCTTCTCCAATCCCACCGCCGTGTTCGAGGAAGAGTTTCTCCGCCCCGAACAACAGGACCCCGACATCTTCGCCCAAGGCATGCGCAACATCCTCGAGGCCATGCGCACCGCCGCCGCGAACTACTTCGACGACGGCTCGATCGCTCAAGCCTGCCCGCCCCTGCGCGCTCTCCTCCACATCATGCGCGACGGGAACTGGGAAGGGCGCGGCCTCGACGACCCGGACTTCCGCAAGCTCTTCGACCGCGACACCGTCCTGGCGAGCGACTGGTATGCCGCGCGCCTCGAAGCGCAGCGCACCGTCGACGAATTCCTCTGGGAGCGTCACGCGCGCTACCTGGAAAAATTCCTCCAGCGGCAAAATTACGCCGACGTCGCCGCCGCCCTCGACATCCGCGGCCGGCTCGATCGCGTCACCGCGCTCGCTCGTGCCGCGCGCGATCCCGGCTACGCGAAAACCCTCACCGGCACCCTCGGCGCCGAGCCCGCCATCGCCGCCGAACTCGGCAAACTCCATCTCCACTGAGCCGCTCCCGCCGACGCGCGCCACCTCGCGCGTCCGCGCGTTGGATCGAGGGGTCGAAGCCTGCTGGCAGGCGATGAAGCGCATTTGGAGCTTCGTCGCCCGCGACGTCGTGCTTACGTTCGCCCGTCGCTCCGCCATGAACGCCGTCTCCGCCGCCCTCTTCCGCGTCCCCCTGCTGGTCATCGTCGGCGTCCTCGCCACGGCTCTTCACGCCCGCGTCGACCTGCTGCTCGTTCCCCCGCTCCACCCCGTGCCCCCGGTGCCGGGCGTCACCTTCACGCTCCACCTCAACAATCCCACGGAGTTCAACGAGAGCGTCGTTCTTCCGCTCGAACTCGAAGCCGAATACGCCAGCTCCGCCGGCCACCACCGCACCACGCTCGTCCTCGCCCATCCCCACGACGCGCAACGCGAGGTGCGTCCCAGGACTCGCGTCACCGTCGAACTGCGCCTCACCGAACCCCTCGCCGGCGACCCGGGCTTCGTTTCCCTCCGCCTCACTCACCCGTCGAGCAACGCCATCATGTTCGAGCTCGATCCCGCCGCTCCGCCGCCTGCTCCATCGCCGCTCGATCCACCACCCCCGCCCGACCAACCGAAACCGCCTTCCGCCTTCAAACCCGGCCACCATCTCGACCTCACCACCGACCTCGAGACGATGCGCCGCCACATTTCCAGCTACGATCCGATCTACTTCGTCGTCGGCTCGCGCGACCGCCTCAACGCCCGTTTCCAGTTCAGCTTCAAATACCGCCTCTTCGAAACCGGCGCCCCCGGCGAACCGCTCCTCGAACAACTCGTCCGCGACCTCTACTTCGCCTACACCCAGACGTCCATCTGGGACCTCGAAACCCTCTCGAAGCCGTTCTACGACTCCAGCTACAAGCCTACCGTTTTTCTCCTCCACGAATTTCGCGGCGACGCCCACGGCTGGCTCTTCGGCCTCCAGGGCGGCGTGCAACATGAGTCCAACGGACGCGGCAGCGGCACCACACCCGCCAACCCCCGCGGACACACCTTCGAGTCGCGCAGCCTCAACTCGCTCTACGCCGTCGCCCGCGCACGCTGGACCGCCGACGACGGCCGCTTCTTCGAAGCCGCTTTGCGCGCCAACACGTATTTCGATCTCGAGGACAACCCCGACATCGCCCGCTTCCGCGGCCACCTCGAGTTGACGTTGCGCGGCGGATACGATCGCGGCTTTCAACTCTCCACCCACGTCCGCGGCCACCCCCGCGGCCACGGCAGCGGCGAGTTCAATGCCACCTGGCCCGCGATCGAAACGCCGCTCATCAAGAAGCTCCTCCCCAACTCGCTCGGCGGCTACGCCCTCCTTCAGTATTTCAACGGCTACGGCGAAAGCCTCCTCGATTACGACATCCGCCGCCGCGATCAGCTCCGCTTCGGTCTCCTGCTGGTCCGCTGATCCCCCTCCACGCGCCGTCTTCACCGGCAACCGCCATCCCCGTCCGTCCTCGGCCGCCGCCCCCAGCGACCTCGCCACCCGCTCCGCTTCGCTCGACCAAACCGCCCCCCCCGCCACCCTTTGTCATATAATGGATGACAAATGCCTTGGCCGCTTTCACGCCCCTCCGCGCTGAAAATCCCGTCCTCCGCTTTCGGCCGCCGCCCTGCACAGCCCCTGCACAAAACGCCCGCACACCCCCGCGAGTCTCGACTCCACCGCGCCTTCCCGCTCTCACCAAGCGCATGAGCCTGGACCCTTCTTCGACTCTCGACGCCCTTCACCTCCGCTCCGCCTCGACCGCGCCCGACGTCCTCGCGCGTGACGAATCGTTCTGGTCCGCCGTCGCCGCCGAATTCGTCGCCCCGTCCGAATTCATTCACCTCGAATACGGCTACTACCATCCCGCCTGCCGCGGTGTGATCGCCGCCGAGATCGCCGCCCTCCACCACAGCCAGCGCTACGGCGCCCACTACAAACGCACCCAACGCGACGCCGACTACGAAGCCGCGCGCGCCGACCTCGCCCGCCTCGCCGGCGCCGATCCCGCCGAGGTCGTCATCACCCGCAACGCCACCGAAGCGCTCAACATCGTCATCCACGGACTCCCGCTGAACCGCGGCGACGAAATCGTCTGCTCCTCGCTCGACTACGGCAGCATGACGGAAGCCTGGGAACAGCGCGCCCGCCGCGACGGCCTGATCCTGCACCGCGTCGATCTCCCGCTCGATCCCGCCTCCGACGCCGACATCGTCGACCGCTTCGCCGCCGCGCTCACACCCCGCACGCGCGTCCTCCACCTCACGCACCTCATCAACTTCACCGGCCACCTCCTCCCGGTCGCGCAACTCTGCACGCTCGCCCGCGCCCGCGGCATCGAAACCGTCGTCGACGCCGCCCACTCGTTCGCCCACATCGACTTCACCCCCGCCGCGCTCGGCTGCGACTACCTCGGCGCCAGTCTCCATAAATGGCTCGCCGCCCCGCTCGGCACCGGCCTGCTCTACGTGAAACGCGACCGGGTCGCCGCGCTGTCTCCACTTTTTGGTGACACGCAGCGCGCCGCCGGCGACATCCGCAAACTCGAGCATTTCGGCAACCGCCCCGACTCCGCGCCCGCCGGCCTGCGCGAAGCCATCCGCTGGCACGACGCCTTCGGCGGGGCCGCCGCGAAACACGCCCGCCTGCACCTCCTCCAGCGCCGCTGGACCGACGCCGCCCGCCAGCTCCCGCGCGTGCAACTGCTCACTCCTCGAGACCCGTCGCGCCACGGCGCCATCGGCGCCTTCACCATCGAAGGTCTGTCTCCCCGCACCCTCGTCGACCGCCTCATGGACGATCACGGCATTTTCGTGAACGCCTTCGACACCCCGCTCCCCGCCGTGCGCGTGACCCCCGGCGTCCACACGCCCCTCGCTCACCTCGACCGCCTCGTCACCGCCCTAAAATCCCTCGCCCCCTAACTCCGTCCTCCGTTCTCCGTTTTCCGTCCTCTGTCTGTCCGTCCTCCGTTCTCCGTCCTTGCCACGCCCCGGAACCGCCCGCTACTCATTCGCGCTTATGCAGTCGCTCAAGTTCGCCGTTCTCGCCGGAGATTACATCGGCCCCGAAGTCATGGCCGAGGCGCTCCGCGTCCTCGCCGTCGTCGCCCAGCGCGAAAACCTGCGCCTCGATTATGTCGAGGCCGACGTCGGCGGCGCCGCCATCGACAAGCACGGTTCCGCGCTCCCCCAGGAGACCCTCGAAAAATGCGCCTGGGGCGACGCCATCCTCTTCGGCTCCGTCGGCGGCCCAAAATGGGAAAAACTCCCGCCCGCCCAACAGCCCGAGCGCGCCTCGCTCCTCCCGCTCCGCAAGCACTTCACCCTCTTCGCCAACATCCGCCCCGGCCTCCTCTATCGCGAACTCACCGACGCCTCCCCGCTCAAGTCCGAGCGCATCCCCGACGGCATCGACATCGTCTGCATCCGCGAACTCACCGGCGGACTTTACTTCGGCAAGCCGAAGGAAACTACCACGCTGCCCGACGGCGATATCCAGGCCGTGGATACGATGGTCTATCGCAAAAGCGAGATCGAGCGCATCCTCGCCACCGCCATCACCACCGCCCGCGCCCGGAAGCTGAAACTCACCTCCGTCGACAAGGCCAACGTCCTCGAAACCTCCGTCCTCTGGCGCAAGACCGTCACCGAGTATTGCGCGCAACACGCGCCCGACATCGCCCTCTCCCACATGTATGTCGACAACGCCGCGATGCAGCTCGCGCGCGATCCCAACCAGTTCGACGTCTTCGTCACCGAAAACATGTTCGGCGACATCCTCTCCGACGAGATGGCCGTCATCTGCGGTTCGCTCGGCATGCTGTCCTCCGCCTCGCTCGGCACCGGCAAAAATTCGCTCGGCCTCCCCTTCGGCCTCTACGAACCCGCCGGCGGCACCGCCCCCGACATCGCGGGCAAGGGCATCGCCAATCCCTGCGCGCAAATCCTCTCTGCCGCGCTCATGCTCCGCCACAGCTTCGGCCTCAATCAAGCCGCCACACGCCTCGAAGCCGCCGTGAAAAAGACCGTCACCTCCGGCACGCGCACCGGCGACATCGCCTTCGGCCGCCCCAGCGTCGGCACCAAGCAGATGGCCGACGCGATCATCGCGAACCTCGCCTGAACCGCCTCGCCCGGTGGAACCCGACGTCCCGTCGGGTGGTTTGCACACCCCCGCCGGCCAGCCCGCCGACATTCTCGTCGGGCTGATCGTCGATCATCGGCATCAGCCGTCGCGCCGTGCGACTTCCCCACCGGGGTTGCGCGATCCCGTGCCATTCGTCATGCTTGCGCCATGCCGCTGACTTACACGCACGTTTTCGAACCAGGAACCGTCGCCTCCTCACCGCCGCTGCTCCTGCTCCACGGCACCGGCGGCTCCGAGCACGATCTACTGCCGCTCGGGCGCACCCTCTCGCCCGGCTCCGCGCTCCTCTCGCCCCGCGGCCAGGTCAGCGAACGCGGCGCCGCTCGCTTTTTCGCGCGCCTCGCCGAAGGCGTGTTCGATCCCACCGAAGTCGCGCAACGCACACACGAACTCGCCGATTTCGTCGCCGCCGCCGCGCAACACTACAGCCTCGATTCCCGCCGCCTCATCGCCGTCGGTTTTTCCAACGGCGCCAACATCGCCGCCACGCTCCTCCAACTCCGCGCCGTGGTGCTCGGCGGCGCCGTGCTCTTTCGCGCGATGGTCGTGATCGACCAGCCCGCGACTCCCGATTCGCTCAATGGCAAACGCGTCCTCCTCGCAAGCGGCGCGCAGGACCCGATCGTGTCGCCCGATCACCCGCGCCGTCTCGCCGCGCACCTGCGCGCCGGCGGCGCCGACGTCACGCTCACCACCGCCCCCGCCGGCCACAATCTCACCCGCGAAGACATCGCCACCGCCCAACAATGGTTAGCCGATAAAAAGTAGGATCTGGCGTCTCCGTCCTCCGGTCTTCCGTTCTCTGCCCTCCGTCTTACGTCCTCCGTTCTCCGTTCTCCGTCTTCCGTCCTCGCCGCGCCATGCGCCTCACCTACTTCGGCCATTCCGCCTTCCTCCTCGAGATCGCCGGCACGCGCCTCCTGATCGATCCGTGGCTGAGCAAGAATCCCCACGGTGCTGTCGATCCCGCCTCCGTTCCCTGCCACTTCGTCCTTTGCACGCACGCGCACGACGATCACCTCGGCGACGCCCTCGAACTCGCCCTCCGGCACCGCGCCACGATCGTCGCCCCATTCGAACTCGCCCTGCACCTCGAAGCGCAAGGCGCCGCCAATCCCATCGATCTCATGCCCGGCGGCGGCGTCACGCTGCCGTGGGGCCGCATCGAGATGACGCCCGCGTGGCACAGCTCGTCCATCGAGCTGCCGAACGGCGAAAACAAACCCATGGGCGTCGCCAGCGGCTACGTGATCCGCGCCGGCGGTCGCGCCGTTTATCACGCCGGCGACACCGCGCTCTTCGGCGACATGCGACTCGTCGGCCGGCACGGCTTGGACGTCGCGCTCCTCCCCATCGGTGATTTCTACACGATGGGTCCGCACGACGCCGTCGAAGCGCTGCACCTGCTTCGCCCGCGGCTCGCGATTCCGATGCATTACAACACCAACGAAAAAATCCGCGTCGACCCCAACGCCTTCGCCGCCGAAGCCATCCGCACCGGCCACCCCGCCCGCGTCCTCTCCCCGGGCGAAACGCTCGAGGTCGCGTAGCACCTCAACGCCGAATCTCGCGCAAAGACTGCGCGCGGCGGACCCATCGGCACGGGAGGGCCGAGCTCCGCGAGGCCGGTTCGTAAATGCCGCGGTCTCGCGGAGCTCGCCCCTCCTCGCCCTTGCGGATGCGGCCAAAATTGGCGGGCCGTCACGCCAGCAGCTCACAAACCTGTGAGCACCCGCCCGGCATCGGTCCGCCGCCTCCCCTTCGCGGCTCTTTTGCGCCAATCCCTCCCCGCCGTAAATCTCTCGCTTGCCCGAGCCGCAGCGCGTCCTCACGGTTTCGTTTTGGACATGGCACTTCCCACTCCTCCGGCGATCCTCGCAGCGCGTGACCTCAGCGCCGCGGAACTCCAGAACCCTTCTTCCGACACGCTGCTCCGCCTCTACGCGTGGATGCAACTCGCCCGCATCGGCGACAACCGCAACCTCGACCTCTTTCGCCAGGGCCTGATGAAGGGCACACTCGCCGGCGGCCAGGGCAACGAGGGCCTCATCGTTCCCCTCACCCTCCTCGCCGACAAGGCGATCGACGTCGTCAGCTTCACCCACCGCGACTACGGCGGCCACCTCATCTGGAGCGGTCACCTCTGCGAGCATTTCAACCAATACTTCGCCAACGCCGGCAGCCCCACCCAGGCGCGCGAGGGCAACGTCCATCGCGGCGATCCGAAGAACCGTTCGTTCCCGATGATCAGCCATCTCGGCGCCATGACCGGCACCGTCCTCGGCGGCGCCGATTCGCAGCGCCGTCTCAGCCGCCCCGCCGTCGGTTTCGCGCTCTTCGGCGACGGTGGCTCGAGCACCGGCGACATCCACGAGTCGCTCAACCTCGCCTCACTCCTCTCGCTCCCGATTCTCTTCATCGTCGAAAACAACGGCTACGCCTACTCGACGCCGACGTGCGAACAGTTCCTCGAAGGCACCGAACTCTGGCGCCGCGCCGCCGGCTACGGCATCGAGGGCTTCGCGCTCGACTGCACCAACGACGTCGTCACCACCGCGAGCACCTTCGCCGCCGCCATCGAAAAAGTCCGCACCACTTCGCGCCCGATGCTCATCGAGGCGCACACGCTGCGCCTCCGCGGTCACGCCGCCTACGACACCTGCAATTACCTGAAACCCGGCGAAGGCGATTCCTTCCTCGCGCGCGATCCGCTCCCGCGCTTCCGCGCCAAAATCGCCGAAGCCGGCCACGGCGCCCAACTCGACGCCATCGACGCCGAACTCTCCGCCTACGTCGAAGCCTGCATCAAGGTTTCGATGGCCGTCGCCCGCCCGCCCGCCGACACCGCGCGCCTCATCGCCGACGTCTTCGCCCCGCCGTCGCCCCCGCTCCCCTGGTCGCCCTCACTCGACCCCCGACCCCAAAATTCGGAACGCCGAACTCCGAACTCCGAACCCGGAACCCCGAACCCGGAACCCGGAACTTCCAACTCGGAACCCCAGCAGCTCACGCTCGCCCAAGCCATCAACCACGCCCTCCGCAAAATCCTCGCCGAGCGTCCCGAGTCGATCCTCCTCGGCCAGGACATCGGCACCTACGGCGGCGCGTTCAAGGTCACCGAAAATCTCCTCACCGAGTTCGGCCGCTCGCGCGTTTTCAACACGCCTCTCGCCGAGAGCGCCTGCACCGGCTACGCCATCGGCCTCGCCGTCAACGGCCACCGCCCGATCGAGGAGTTCCAGTTCGCCGATTTCTCCACCGAGGCGATGACCCAGATCGCGCTCAACGCCGCCACGTTTCACTACCGCTCCGGCGTCGCCTGCCCGCTCGTGTTTCGCTTCCCGTGCGGCGGCCATCTCACGCTCGGCTCGTTCCACTCGCAGGAACTCGAATCCGTTTTCCTCGCGATGCCCGGCCTGAAGGCGCTCTACCCGAGCACGCCGCAAGACGCCTTCGACGCGCTCCTCGCCGCCTACGAGGACAACAACCCCGTCATCCTCTTCGAACACAAGGGACTCTACCGCCGCGGCAAACATCCCGTGTCGTGGAATCCCAACTACCGCGACGTCTGGAATCCGAAGCAGCTTCGCACCGGCGACTACGCGACCGTCGTCACCTACGGCGAAATGGTGTCGCTCGCCGCCGAGGTCTGCGACTACGTCGGCGCCGAATACGAGCACACGTTCGATCTCTTCGACCTGCGCGCACTCTCGCCGCTCAAGCTCGATGCGATCCACGCCTCCGTCGCGCGCACCGGCCGGCTCGTCGTCATTCACGAAGCGCGCCGCACGCACGGCTTCGGCGCCGAACTCGTCGCACGTTTTACCGAGCAGAATTTCGCCGCGCTCAAGGCCGCGCCGCTCCGGATCGCCTCGCTCGACATCCCCGTTCCCTTCGCGCCCGAACTCGAGGAAGCCTTCCGCCCCACCGTCGAAAAGGTGATCGAGCAGGTCACCGCGTGGATGACGTGACCTTTCTCCTCAAGCAGAACGAGAAAGTTTCGACCTGATGACTTCGCCCGCAAAATCTCTTTCCTGGTCCGCGATCCGCCTTTTCGCGATGGATGTCGACGGCATTCTCACCGACGGCACCGTGCAAATCTCCTCCGACGGCACCGAATCGAAGGGCTTCTCCATCCTCGACGGCATGGGCCTCAAGCGCCTCGAGAAAGCCGGCATCGCCACCGCGTGGATCAGCGGCCGCGCCTCCGGTGCGACCATCGCGCGCGCCACGGAGTTGAAAATTCCGCATCTCGTCCAGGGCCGCACCGACAAACTCACCGCGCTCCAGGAACTCGCTTCGTCGCTCGGCCTCACCGCCGCCGAGTGCGTTTATATGGGCGATGACGACATCGATGCGCCCGCGATGGCGTGGGCCGCGATCGGCGCCACCGTGCCCGATGCGATGCCCGCCGCGCTCGCCGCCGCCGATTACGTCACGCAACGCCCGGCCGGTCGCGGCGCCGTCCGCGAAGTCTGCGACCACCTCCTCGCCGCTCACCGCGCATGATTTCTGTCCGACAGCCCCGTCAGGGCGCAGGGAGCGTCCGGTCTCCGGGCGAGCCGTCCGCGTGCGCCTCCCTTTTGCTCATCGCGATCCTCACCCTCGCTCTCGCAACTCACGCCCCCGCCGCCGAAGTCACCGCCCCCGCGCGCAACTGGGTCCTGCCCGCCTTCACCAAGGAAGGATTCCGCGAAGCCACCGCGCGCGGTTCCGAAGCCCGCGCCCTCACCGATCGCACGTTCCAGGTCATCGATCTCAACCTCACCTTTTTCAGCGGCGACGCCGCCAACCGCGTCGAAACCGTGATCCTCAGCCCCGCCGCTACATTCCTCCCCGACGAAAAAGTCGCTCGCGGCGAGCATCACGTGCGCTTCATCCGCGACGACGTCGAAGCATCCGGCACGCGCTGGGTTTACCACCACGCGGACAAAAAGATTTCGCTCGCCGGCAACGTCCGCGTAACGTTCCGCGCCGAGATCGACGATCTCCTCCGATGAAATTTTTCCGCGCCTTCCTTTTCCTCCTTTTCGCCCTCGGCACCGCCGTCTTCGCCCTCGCCGCCGAAACGCCACAGCCGACCACGCTCGCCTGCGACCACATGGACATGTGGAGCGAGGGCGACGAAACCAAGGCCATCTGCACGGGCAACGTCGTCGTCACCGGCACCAATCTCCGCATCGTCGCCGATCGGATCGAGCTGATCGCCTCGCGGATCGACGACGAGAAAAACGAATCCGTTCCCACGCTCGAAAAATTCCGCTACCTCCTCGCCACCGGCAACGTCTCGATCACGCAGGGCACGCGCACCGCCACCTGCGGTCGCGCCGAGGTCCTGCCGCGCGAGGAAAAGGTTGTGCTCACCGAGAACCCCGTCGTCGTCGATCGCGCCACGCAGTTCGTCAGCGCCGGCGAGAAAATCACCATGCTCCGCGGCCAGGAACGCGTCGAAGTCGAGAAGCCCCGCCTCACCGGCCCGCCGATCAAGGACCTCGGCTTCGACCGCAACGCCGCCGACCACCCCAAATGACCCCGCGACCCGGACCCGCGCCGCGCCCGGCCGCGTCGCTCCTTGGAGCCGCGGCGCCCTCGCCGCGCCCTTCTCGATGACCGCCACCCCCGCCAACGCGCCCGCCCCCTTTTCGTCCGTCTCCGAAATCCGCACCGAGGGTCTCGTCAAAGTCTATGGCGAACGCCGCGTCGTCGACGGCGTCAACGTGCGTTTCGGTGGCGGCGAGGTGGTCGGCCTCCTCGGCCCCAACGGCGCCGGCAAGACCACGACGTTTTACATGATTGTCGGCCTCATCTCGGCGACCGACGGCCGTGTCTGTCTCGACGGCACCGATCTCACGCGCCAGCGGATGCACCAGCGCGCCCGCCACGGCATCGGTTACCTGCCGCAGGAGCCCTCGGTGTTTCGCAAACTCACCGTCGAGCAGAACATCCTCGCGATCCTTGAATCCACGGGCGTTCCCCGCCGCGAGCGCGCCGCCCGCGTGCAGGCGCACCTCGAGGAACTTCACCTCACGCACGTCGCGAAACAAAAGGCCTACACGCTCTCCGGCGGCGAGCGCCGCCGCCTCGAGATCGCGCGCGCGCTCGTCACCCGCCCGAAATTTCTCCTGATGGACGAGCCGTTCGCCGCCATCGATCCCATCTCCGTCGCCGAGGTGCAGAAAATCGTCCTCCAGCTCAAGAGCCGCGGCATCGGCGTCGTCATCACCGATCACAACGTCCGCGAAACCCTCCGCGTCGTCGACCGCGCCTACCTGATCCACCAGGGCAAGGTCCTCGCCGAGGGCACCGGCGAATTCCTCATCCAGGACGAGCAGGCCCGTAAATTCTACCTCGGCGAAGATTTCAACCTGTAGTTAAGTAGCGGGTTGTGAGTAGCGTGTAGCTAGCATCACACGGCCGGTTTCTACTCGCTACCCGCTACTCGCTACTCACTACTTTTTCAGCCCCATGCAAAAAGCCATCCACGGCATCACCGTCGCGCACTTCCTCCAGACCTACCGCGCCAAGCTCAAGATGGAGCTCGTGACCGGCAACGACGGCCTCCACCGCCTCATCCGCGAGGGCAGCATCAACCGCCCCTCGCTCGCGCTCACCGGCTTCTTCAAATATTTCGCGAACAAACGTATCCAAGTTCTGGGTGCGGCCGAGATGACCTTCCTGAAAACCGTCCCGCCGGAGAAGCAGGTCGAGATTTTCCGCGGCATGGTGAAGCAGCACATCCCCTGCCTCGTCCTCACGCGCAATTTTCACCCAACGTCTCCGATGCTCCAGGTCGCGAGCGAGATGCGCCTCCCGATCATCCGCACGCCGATGATCACGATGAATTTCGTGAACCTCGCCACGCTCTGCATCGACAACGAGTTCGCCCCCGGCGCCACCGAGCATGCCACCACGCTCGATGTCCGCGGCATCGGCGTGATGCTCCGCGGCACCAGCGGCGTCGGCAAAAGCGAATGCGCCCTCGCCCTCATCGAGCGCGGCCACTCCCTCGTCGCCGACGACCTCACCGTCATCAAGCTGCTCGACGAACGCGAACTCATCGCCTCCTCCCGCCCGCTCAACCGCGGCTACATGGAGTGCCGCGGCATCGGCATCATCAACATCGCCGAAATGTTCGGCGTGAAATCCATCCGCCTCGACAAACGCATCGACCTCGTCGTCTCGCTCCACGAATGGACGCCCGACGTCATCGAGGAACGCACTGGCCTCGAGGAAAATTTCTACGAGGTGCTCGGCCAGCGCGTCCCCCACATCGAACTCTACGTCCGCCCCGGCCGCGACATGGCCCGCCTCGTCGAGGTCGCCGCGCTCACGCAGGCGCTGAAGAAAATGGGCCACGATCCGGCGAAGGATTTCAACGACCGCCTCATCGCCTTCATGACGAAGCAGAGCACCGACTTCGGCCCCACGAAAATCACCCCCATCGCCCGCGACGGCAAATCGGAGAATTGATCGGGACCGACCGAGCGCTCAGCCGATGCGCACTTTTTCTCCGGCAGCGACGGAACGGTAAATCGCTTCCACGACAATCGTGTCCTTCAGGCCTTCCTCGCCGGGAGCCAGCAACGGCGTGCCCTCCATGATCGCCGCCGCATCGTCGTCCATCTGCCGCGCCTGCTGATTCGGAATCGTTGCATCGAGCGCGATCCCGTCGCTCGTCGTCCCGCGCACACCGTTATACGACTGGAATGGCGCCAGCTCATACCAGCCCTGCGCGCAATTCACCCGCAGCCGGTTCATGCTCTTGCCGAAGCTCGCGTCGCCGACGCCGGTGGCTCCGCCGGGAAATTCCAGTTCGAAATGGATCGTCTCCTCCACCTCGTGATAAATCTCCGGCCGCGTCGTCGACGCCTGCGCCGTGACCGCGATCGGTTCGAGCCCCGTGCCGTAGCGGAGCGCATTCAGCGGATATACGCCCATGTCGCCCATCACCCCTCCGCCCAGCGCCTTCTTTTGTTTCCAGTGATTCGTGCGCGTTTCGCGATAGCCCGCCTCCGCCGTCGCCGTCACCACGTTGCCGTATTTCCGATCCAGCGCGAATTGCGTGATCGCGCGCGTATTGGGTTCGTGACGCAGCCGGTAACCGATCGCCAGCGTCACGTTGTTGTCCTTGCACGCCCGGATCATCGCCTCGCATTCGCGCACCGACGGCGCCATCGGCTTCTCGCACCACACATGCTTCCCCGCCTTCGCCGCCCGGATCGCATATTCGGCGTGCATCGACGGCGGCAACACAATGTAAACCACGTCGATCGCCGGGTTGTTGGCGATCTCGTCGAAGTTCTCGTAGCTGTAAACACTCGCATCGGGAATCCCATACTTCGCCTGCCACGCCTCGATCTTGCCCGGCGTGCCCGACACGACGCCCGCCAGATGGCACTTCGACGTCAGCTGCAGCGCGGGCGCGAGCAGGTCCGTGCTGTAATAACCCAACCCCACCAGCGCCACGCCCAACCGGTCTTTCTTCGCCGGCACGCTCACACTCGCAAATCCAGTGCGCGCCAGCGCAACTGCCGCCGCGCCGACCGTCAGTTGTCCAAGGAACTTTCTCCGGGTAGTCGTGAATTTCATTTTTTTGGGGAGGGGTGACGCGGAGTCAGTCGGGGAACAAAACCGAGGTCAAAGCCGTTCACCCACCCATTTCCCGCATCGGCGCGCCGGAGAAATCCGTGCCGCAGGTTGCCCGACGCCACGCCCGGGAAGCGCGCCCTCCGCGATCGCGCGAGCCTTTCCGCATTGTCACATGCGCGTGTGATTTAGGACTTGCGTCGCCTCCTCGCCGGCGGCTTTCTGCCGGCCGCGCTCTTCTTCCTCCGTCACTTGGCATCGTTCCAACGCGTTTTTGATTCTTCGCGTCGCCGAATCGGTGGTGGGAACGAAGCGTGCCGTCTCCGCCCGACCGCCACCATGTTCGCCTCACCCGCTTCGTTTCAGTTTCCCTCCCCGCGAAGGTCCCTTCCTCGCCGCGGCCTGGTCTTTCTCTTGCTCTGCCTCGCGAGCGCCCTGGCCGGGCCGTGCGTCGCAGCCACGCCGGCTGAAACGGCCCAACCTTCGGTTCGCGTCATTCGCTTCGACGATTTGAAGCCCGAGGGTTCGCGACTGACAACCTGCTGGGATGCCGTGGCGATCGACGAGCGTCAGCGGGTTTACATCGCCTTCAGCGATCAGAACAAAACCACCCCGCACGACACCGTCTTGTTCCGCTACGACCCGCGCACCGATCGCCGCGAGTTGCTCGGCACGCTCCGCCAGATCAGCCGCGACGAAGGCAATCTCGCCGAAGGCGAAACCATCGCGAAGATCCACGTGCCGTTTCAGGAACACCGCGGAAAATTCTATTTCTCCTCGCACGATTACCATTCCTACGACGGCCCGCAGGACCTCACAGCGCGCCGCGGCGGCCATTTCTATTCGTATGATTTGCAGTCGGAGAAATTCGCCGATCTCAGCAAAAACGATCCCGGCGGCGTGTCCGTCCCTCACCAGGGCATCATCGGCCTCGCGATCCTGCGCCAACACCACAAGCTCGCCGGCTTCACCTTTCCCCACGGCGACATCCTGATCCACGATCTCGACCGCGGCACCACCACCCTCCACCCAGGCGTTCCCGAGCACCGCCAGGGCGGCAAACCTTCGCGGCAGATTTTCGCCACCGACACCGGCAAGGTCTATTTTTCCTACTACGACCGGCGCAGTTCGCCGCTGTATGTTTTCGACCTCCACACCGGCGCGATCGAGGCGACGAAGGATCGCTATCACTTCGGCATGGTCTATGGCGCGATTCCGACACGCGACGGCCGCCGCATCTATCTGGTCGATTTGTTGGGCAACCTCTACGCCTTCGACACCCGCGAGGAGCGCCTCGAGGATCTCGGCTCGCTCCTGCCGCCCGACCAGATCGCCGCCGGGGTCAAAGTCGAGATCTGCTACACCGTCGTTCTCTCGCGCGACGAGAAAAAGCTCTACACGTTCCCCAGCCGCCTCAGCGAAGCGCCCGCGCTCCGCGTTTACGAACACGACCTGGCCACCGGCCGGAACCGGCAGGTGGCGGATTTCACGGCGGCGCTCAACGGCACCACCTCCGACGGCCGCCGCGCCGACGCCAACGGTCGCATCACGGGCAGCGGCGTGATCGACGAGCAGGGCCGCATGTATTTCGGCTACCACGAAAGCGGCGACGAGGGCCGCAACGGCGTCCTCCTCCAAGTCACCCTCGCGGGCGAAAACGAATAGTCCGGCCAACGCCGTGACGCGCCAGCCGCACCGTCCGCCGGTTTTCCGGAATATGCTTCGCGCGATCGAGGGCTTTTCGGAATAGGCCGAACGCGTCCCGAGAGGACGGCAAAAGCCACCGCCGCCGCGTCACGTCTCCGCGAGCGCTTCGACGGGTGCGTCCTGATACCAGTAAGTGACGATGCTGAAGCGCACCTGGCCGTTGCCCTCGGCCCGGGCCGCGCGAAGGTGCGGATTGTTGATCTCGTCCCGGTAATTGATGCGCGCCCGCAGCGACTTCCTGAAGCGCACCGGATCGTTCAGGAGAAACCGGTAGCAGGCCAGGCGCGTCTCGCCGTCCTCGTCCGCGAGGTAGGTCGTGCCCGAATAATTGTCCGCCCACACTTGCTTCCAGCTCCAGCTGAAGCCGAAAAAATCCTCGGTGCCGAGGTAGTTGCAGGTCGGCTCCGCCGCGCCGTCCACGCGGAACTCGTCGTTCCCTTCACAGATGCCCTCCCGACCGGCGAAGTGCGGGCAACGGCTCACCGCCGTGAGATGGCAGCCGAGAAAATGGCCGCGCCCCCGGGTGTCCAACAGCACCACTTCGTCATCCGGCAACGTTACCGTGCGGTCGAACCACCGCGCGTGAAAATAGCCGGCGTCCGCCTCCCACCCCGGCAGGCTCTCCGCCGTCACGTAAGCATAGCCCTCGACCTTGCGGTCCGTGGTGTTCACCAACGCCAGTTCGGCGCCTTCGCGAAACGGCATGGGCAGATAGCAGAACAGCGAATGCGTCGGCCGTTTCGCCATGACGATGCTCGCAAAATGCAGCGACTGGCTTCCAAAGGCGTCGCAAAAAAAATCCCCGATCGGCGCGCGCACGGATGCGAAAGGCAGGCCGTCATAGCGCACTTCGAGAAACACCCCGCGCAACAACAACGCGCGGTCGCCCCCCGCGATGTTGAGCGTCAGGTGAATCGTCCGCACCACGCCGGGCCCGGCAAAACGTCCCAGCTCGACGCGTCCGTGCGGCTCCAGATCGGGAAGTTCCGGATAGGCGTCCCAATGCCAGAGACTGTTCTGCAATTGCGAGGCGCCCGGGCGAATCTTGTAAAGTTCGGCAATGTTCATGGGGATGCGTCAGCGAAGGACGGGATCTCCCTTGTCCGCCCTCCCGCCGGCGAAGGCGAGAACTCTCGCGACTTTTCGAGCGTCCGCGATCCCGCATCCCGGCGACGACTATCTGGGACTTGCCCGGACGACCTCGGGCACCGGCATTCGCCAGAGCGACTTGCTCCGGCGGTGCCAGCGTTCCTCCACGCCGGTCACCGCGCCCGTGTCGTCGACGAGAAACTCCGTCGTCATCTTGCCGTTCTCCGACACAAACAGTCTCTCACCCGCCGGGAAAAACGGCCGCGCTGGCTGGTCGCGATACTGCCACGTGAAGCCGCTTTCGCTCCGTGCGAAACGATGCGTGATCTCAGGCTTCTCCGTGTTCTCCGCATAGCCGCCTTCGAAACGCGCGAACGCCGCCGGCTCGAACTCCCCGAGCCGCGGCGGGCTCACGAACGGGTCTTTCGCATACGCGTCGTTCGCGAGTTTCTGCGCCTCGATCGCCGCGATCGCCCGCTCGTGCGTGCTCGATTCGTTGAACTTGAAATCGGGCATCAGCACGCGCACGTAAACGCGCGTCAGCTCCAGGATGTCGTCCTCGCTGTAACCGCTTCGCGCGCGGAACACCGTCATGAAGAGCATGCCTTTGCGCGCACCCTCCACGCCTTTTCGAATCGCGGGCGCGAAAGCGACCATCGCGCCGCGCACCGCCGCCCGCTTGATCGGGCCCATCTTCTCCTTCTTCATCATGGCCGGCACGATCGCTTTCATCACCGCGCGAAACGCCTCCCGCGGCGGCAGATAAAACACCCAGTCGAACCGCGACAGCTCGTCCGCCTCCAGCTCCGCCAGCGTGAGCGAGCGCAGCTTTCGTTCGACGCGATCGCCGTCGAACCCTTCCGTCCACGCAATCTGATATAACTTCGACGCGACGCCCTCCAACGGCAGCGGAAGCGCGTTCAAAAGCGCGTCCAGCGGCAACCCCTGTTTCGCCGCTTCGTCGAGATTCAGCCGCCGCTCCCACTGCCGCATCATCTCCGCCACTTCCGTCCCACGCGCGGCGACCGCCGGCTCCAACTGGTTCGCCTCCGCGAGTGCGACAAACTTCCGAAACACCAGCACCGGGTGCGGCTCGCCTTCCTCGCCGATGATCACCAGCCCGTCGCCGGGCGACTTTTCGAGCGTCGCATACGCGACCTCGATCACGTCCGCCGCGAATTTCTCCGCATAACGGCGGTCAGCCTTCGTCCGCGCGAGGATCGAAATCGACAACGTCTCGCCCTTGATCACCAGCGGTTCCAGCACCACCGGCGGTAGAAATTCCTCCCGCCCGCCCTCACGCCCCGCGTCCGCATCCGCGTCAGCATCCGCCGCCGCGGCCGCGGCCAGCGCCCACCCCATCGACCACGCGATCAGCGCGGCGACCCGCCCGAACCACCCGTGCGCCGCGCGCAACACTCGACTTTCCTGACACGTTGAGGGCCGGACATGAATCGGGGACATGAATAAATCGCTGCTGGATTGCGACGCAGGGCATCGTTGTTACACCGACCGCCGACAAATGTTTCCCTCATCGGCCCGCGAAACACGCGCCCGCCTCGCCCGCCCGCGAATCCTTTTCCACCAGGACACGTCTCCCGGACAACCTCCCCTCGTCGCGCCCGCGCCTTGCCACCGGCCCCGCCGATGCGCTTCGTGAAGCCGACCTTCGTCGACCCGTTCGCCTTCTTTCCCCCATGAAACCCCTGCTCCTCCTCGCCGGCGCCCTCTGCGCCTTCTTCACCGCCGCCGCGACATCGCTCGCCGCCGATTCGCTCCTCGACAAGGACGGCAATCCCGCCGGCTTCCGCACGCTCGCGATCGGCGACAAGGCGCCCGACTTCACCCTCCCCGGCATCGATGGTCGCAACTGGTCGCTCAGCGATTTCGCCGGCCCCGACATCCTCATGGTCCTGTTCACCTCGAACCACTGCCCCACCTCCCACGGCATCGAGGAACGCCTGAAAAAACTCCGCGCCGATCTCCGCGGAAAAAGCTTCGGCCTCGTCGCCATCAATCCCAACCACCCCGACGGCCTCCGCCTCGACGAACTCGGCTTCGGCGAATTCAACGACTCGTTCGAGGAGATGAAACCCTACGCCGAGCAACAGGGCTGGGACTTCCCGTATCTGTATGATGGAGACAAGCAGCTCACCGCGCGCGCCTACGGCTGCCTCGCCACCCCGCACGTCTTCATTTTCGACCGGGAGCGCCGGCTGCGCTACGCCGGTCGCTTCGACGACTCGCGCTTCGCCGACGAGTCGACCGTGAAGTCCCCCGACGCGCGCAACGCGATCGAAGACCTGCTCGCCGGCCGGCCCGTCGCCACCGCCCTCACCCGGCCGCACGGGTGCTCCACCAAATGGCGCGAGAAAAAGGCGGGCAACGTCGCCGCCGAAGCCGCGTGGAAAGACCTGCCCGTCACGCTCGACCGCATCGATGCGAAAGGAGTCGCCGCGCTGCGCGCCAACCCGACGAACAAATATCGTCTCATCAACGTGTGGGCGACGTGGTGCGCGCCCTGCGTCGAGGAATTTCCCCTGCTCGTCTCCCTCTCCCGCCAGTTCGACATGCGCGATTTCGAGCTGATCACGTTGACCGTGGACGACGTGAAACAGGAGGCGAAAGCAAAGGCTTTCCTCGAGCGGATGCATGCGGGCCTCACGCCCAACGGCCAGCGTCTCCTCAAGCGCGAAAACCCCGCGCGCACGACCAACCACTATCTGGTGACCGAGCCCAGCACCGACGCGCTGTTCGACGCGCTCGACGACCAGGCTCCCGGCCCGATTCCGCACACGGTCCTCGTCGCCCCCGGCGGCGAAATCGTGTGGCGGCATAACGGCGTGATCGATCGCGCGACGACGGTCTCCGTCATCGCCGATGCGCTCACGCGTTACTACCAGCCGGACGCCCGGTAGCCCGCCCGCGGCCGGTCAGCCCGCGCCCGCGGGCCGCGCCCGCGCCGCGGCGGTCTCCGCGCCCAACCACCGCGCAAACACCACCGCGGCGACCACCGCATACATCATGCACGCGGGCATCCACATGATGTAGCCCGCGAGTTGCTGGTCCTCCAGCGCCCCCAGCCCCCACGCCGGCGCGGTGTCGCCATAACTTGGATACCAGAGCCGCGGCGCGAGCGCCATGAACACGCCGAGCACCGTCGCATGCAGCGACGTGGCGAACAGATACATCACGGCCATCGCCCGGCTCATCCGCAGCCGGCCGATCGGATCGAACATCACCCGCCAGAACAGGCATGACGCCGCGAAAAACATGAGGTGCTGCCCGTCGTGCACCCAGCCCGTGCGCAACGCCGCCTCGTAAAATCGCGGGAGATGCCAGATCCACAGCACCGCCGCGTAGATCGCCCACAAGAGCACCGGCTGCCAAAGCAGGTAGCGCGGGATGCCCCGTCGCCCGAGGCTCCGCTTTCCCCGCCCGACGCGCTGCCGCCACGCCTTCGGCAGAACCCAAAGCAGCGTGCGCACCGGCGCACCGAGCACGACGAGCGGCGCCGCCACGTTCATCAGCACCATGTGCTGCACCATGTGCACCCACTGCAGTTCCAGCGCGAGCACGTCGATCGGCCCGACCAGCGCCGCAAAAAGCCACGCCAGGCCCGCGGCGAACGCCGCCACCTGGCTCCCGTTCACCGGCGCCTCCGCGCCCCGCTGCGCGCGAAGCCGGCGCAGCCCGACGAAATAGCCCGCGCCCAGCAGACCGAGATTCAGCAGAATCCAGGGGTTGATGTCCGTCCACACCCACCACGTCGCCCCTCCCGTGCGCTGCACCGCGCCGTGCGCGAGCAAGGCCGGCGCCGACAGGCTCACCGCTGCTAAACCGAGGAAACATTGCCGCGCGCGCGTCATCGTCAGCAGGTCCGCAGAAAGAAAACGATCGGCACGCTCTGCGCCAGGATCACGAGGATGAAAACGAGATTCGTGACCAGCGCCAGGTCGCCGCTGAACGCCGCCGTGCGGACCGCTTCCGCGTCGTCGCGACGGGATTCGCGCAACCGTCGCCGGATCCCCGCCGCCGTCAGCGCCGCCGACGCCGCCAGCGCCAGCGCGCCCACCGACACCGCGATCAGCAGCCACGCGATGCGCGTCAGACCCGCGACCGATGTTGCCCCCATTCCGGACAGACAGCCGAACTCCGACACCGCGTAAGCCAGCAGCAATTGCAACGTCCACGCCACGCCGCCGCCGAGCAGCGCAAACCACAGCACGCCGCGCCGCACCGGGAGTGAGTCCGGCTCGGCACGCGGGGGTTGATGGCGCT
This sequence comes from Verrucomicrobiota bacterium, assembly GCA_023430825.1. GTDB lineage: Bacteria > Verrucomicrobiota > Verrucomicrobiia > Opitutales > Opitutaceae > Opitutus. The sequence continues at coordinate 43,671 of JAEYYL010000401.1, forward strand.
TTGTTTTCATCGTCAGAGCCAGTGCGGCGAAAGGAACAACACCGCGAACACGATCGCGCCCATCCCGCCGAGAAAGCCGCCGAAAAGCGTCACCAGCTGCAGCGGCAGCAGCGCGTAATAGTCGTCCGGCGACTCGGCGCGATGCATGCGCACCGCCGCGGTGCCGAGCACGACGAGCCCGGCAGCCACGAAAGCCATCTCCGCCCACATCAACACGTGATAGCACGAAGCGTAAGCATTCGTCCCCAGTTCGAACGGCAGCGCCCCCAGGTGCGCCGTCGCGAGTCCCAGGAACGCCGCCCATAGCGCCGCGACCAGCACCACCCATCCCAGCGTCGCCCGCCGGGCGCCTCGGCGAAAGCTGCGCCGGGCGCCCCGCCAACCCGCCACACCGAGCACCAGCGGCAGATGCACCAGCGCGCCCGTCAGCCAATCCGGCCGCGGCAACCCGCCTTGCGGCCATTCGTCGGCAAACAGCCGCAGATAATAATACGCATAGAACAACGCGCCGAAAGCCGTCGCGCCGATGACCAGCAGCCAGAGCGTCCCGAGCCAGGTCGTCGACTGACTGCCGGTGGGGTTGAGCGGCAGCCCCGCCCGCCGCGCGACATCGCTGTCGCGGAGGCGCTGCACGAATTCATCGTATGGATACACCCAGCGCACGATGCACGCCGCGGCGAAGATCAGGCCGAGCGGCACGAGGAGAAACGATTTCCACAGCACGCCGAGCAGGCCGACGAGCAGCCCGAGCGCGGCGAGCAACGGCGTGATCGACGGCCCCGCCAGCACATGAATGCCCACCGGTCGCCCCGTGAGCGCATCGGTGCCGAGCGTCGCACGAAACGTCGCCGGCGCCGCGGTCATCGCCGCCACCGCCCGTTCGGTCACCGCATCCGGCGCGGTCGCCGTTTCCCACCGTGGATCGCGCCCCGTCACGACCGGCGGCGCGCGAAATCCCCAGGGCGGCGGCGGGGAGCTCGTTGACCACTCCAGCGAACCGGCGCGCCAGGGATTCGCGTCCGCCCGCACGCCCTTTCGCCACGAACGCGCGATGTTCCACGCGATGATCACCGTGCCGGCGGCCATCACGAACGCACCCACCGTCGCCGCCAGATTGTAGGCGTCGATCTGCAACGTCGTCGGATAACGGTAAACGCGCCGCGGCAGCCCGAGCAGGCCCATGATGTGCATCGGAAAGAACGTCAGATTGAAGCCCACGAAGGTGAGCCAGAAACTCCACCGTCCCAGCCGCTCGTCGAGCAGCCGGCCCGTGATCTTCGGCGCCCAGTAATGCAGCCCGGCGAACAGCGGAAACACCACGCCGCCGATCAGCACGTAATGAAAATGCGCCACGATGAAATACGTGTCGTGCACCTGCCAGTCGAAGGGCACCACCGCCACCATCACGCCGGTGAACCCGCCCAGCACGAAGACGAAGAAGAACCCCAGCACGTAGAGAAAGGGGGTGGTGAGGCGGGGGCGCG
>JAEYYL010000400.1 GCA_023430825.1 Verrucomicrobiota bacterium
TAACTACGGGGGAGGAGGTGGCGGCGCCAGAACTTCAAATGGTGGGGCTGGCGGTGCCATGGGCGGCAAAGGGGCGGTGCGAATTATCTGGGGTCCTAATCGTGTGTTTCCTAGCACGAATACCGAGGATATTTACGATCCTCCTTCAGTTACAAGCAGTTGCTCCGTGGTCGCAGGAAGCGACACCTTTTTTACCTATCAGATTGAGACGAATAATCCCACAACGTCGTATGCGGCGTCGGGATTGCCGGCGGGACTGGCGCTCAACGCGTCGACTGGTGTGATCAGCGGTATGGTGAACGTGCTCGGGAGCTACGAGGTGATGTTGACAGCGACAAACTCCGCTGGGACTGGCCCGGCAGTGACGCTGGTGATCACGGTCCGTCCGCCGTCGACGGCGAAGGTTACGACGGGCGGAGTGTACAGTCTGGCGTCGCTGGACAATGGCACCGTGACATCGTGGGGCAGCAACTACTGGGGCCATCTTGGTGATGGGACGACCACCGACCGACAGGCGCCGGTGGCGGTGAGCGGGCCGACTGGAGTGATCGCCGTCGCGGGAGGCCTGAGTCATAGCTTGGCGTTGACCAGTGAGGGGCGGCTTTGGTCGTGGGGGCGTAATCTACACGGTGAACTGGCCAACGGTTCGACCATTTCGACGATCACGCCGGCCCTGACGTCGGTAACGGGTGCGGTAGCGGTTGCCGCCTGCGACTACCATACGCTCGTGGTAAAGAGCGACGGGACGGTCTGGGGCTGGGGCAACAATGCGGCGGGCGCCCTCGGCAATGGCTCGACGGCAGCCACCAACACGCAAGCTGTGCAGATGAGCGGGATCACGGGGGCGGTGGCCGTGGCGACAAGTTGGTGGCACACCGTGGTCCTTAAGGGCGATGGGACGGTCTGGACCTGCGGCAAGAACACATATGGAGCGTTGGGCGACGGAACCACCACGGACCGGCTGACGCCGGTGCAAGTCAGCGGGTTGACGGGGGTCGTGGCGGTTACGGCAGGTTACTCCCACACGGTGGCGCTGAAGAGCAACGGAACGGTATGGGCATGGGGGCAGAACAGCTACGGCGAACTCGGGGACGGAACCACCACGAATCGCTCGACGCCGGTGCAGGTGAGCGGGCTGACAGGTGTGGTGGCGGTGGCCAGCAGCGCCACTCATACGGTAGCCTTGAAGAGCGATGGAAGGGTGTGGGCATGGGGGCAAAACAGCTACGGCCAACTCGGGGACGGAACCACCACGAATCGCTCGACCCCGGTGCAGGTGAGCGGGCTGGCGAACATTGTCAGTATCGCCGCAGGCTATCACAATCTGGCCGTTTGCGTCGACGGAGCGATCCGAGGCTGGGGACGCAACGACTACGGCCAAGTTGGGGACGGCACGACTACTCACCGCTATACTCCAGTGGAAATCACGCTGCCGCCGCCTCCGACTTTCACCAAGCTCGGTGGCGACAATCAAGTGATGCCAGCCGGGGCACTGAACGCGCAACCGTTCGATCTAGCTGTCTGGAATACTGAGGGCACGGCACCACTGGTGGACACGCCAGTGGCCTTCACAGTGCAGAGCGGCGGTGGACAGTTAGCGGAGACTAATGTTGGCAACCCTGTGTTGTCGTCGACCATTACATTGACAACAGACGAGGATGGCACGGTGCAGGCCTACTACAAGCAGCCTGTGGTACTAGGCGTCACAAGCGTGATCCGGGCGATGGCGGGCACGGGAGAGGTGGAATTTCTGACCCAGACAAGCGTGCCGCTCGATGCGGACGAGGATGGGCTACTGGACAGCTGGGAGATGGAACACTTCGGAGTCCTGCTCCATGGGGCCGACGATGATCCTGATTTTGACGGCCTGACCAATGCAGAGGAGCTGGCCCAGGGGAAAGACCCGCTCGTGGTAGACTCGCCGGGTGGGACAATGCCGTCGGGAGGATATAGTCTCGTGATCAAGCTCCCGAACGGTACGTTCCGTGCCATCAATACAAGCACGTGGGAAATCAGCCCCGTGCCCGGTCCCTGAACTTTTCCCGGGTTTCCATCCGATGACACAGGCGAACTTACGCTCAACCTCCCGTTGTTGGCTGCTTACTCTCGCGGCGCTCGCCATCGTCGGCGCCATCTGGTTCTGGCACCATGGTACGACATAAGCGCCGCCTCCATCAGTTGCAGCCGCCGGGGAGCGCGATTCCGGGCTGGTTCAGGTGACGTGGTTTCGACGGAGTATCTCGGACGAAGATTAGGATAAGATCGGGACAAAATCTTGTTTCTGGTTTGATTTCGTTCTCACTAATTGTATCTTCTTCATTGTTCTAACTCACTCATAACAACACAAATACTCGGTTAATGAGCTAGTTGTGTTATCGACGCTCTCACGGTTCGAATCCCCGTGGGGACGCCAACTTACGAAAGCCCGCTGCTCGAATGAGTTGCGGGCTTTGTGCGTTTCCCGGGCCCCGTAGTGGCCGTCCCAGTGACCGGATCAAATCGGGCTTTCTCAAGACGCGCAACGTCGCGACTAAGAACAGATCGTGGATGCGTTGGCGTCCTGCGGCCGCCTTCGGCGCGCATAAATCACGTTTTCTCGTGAACCCGCTACACACTGTGGCTCGCTCGGAGATCAACCTGTCATTGCGAGCGGGAGCGAAGCGACGAAGCAATCCATCCAGCTGGAGCGCTACGCCCTCGTTCCTCCCGCTCGCGATGGCAAGGCAGAGTGTGACGAATGCAGGTTAGCACTGCCACGACGGTGCCACACTTGCTCGCTCTCGGTGTTCTCAGGCCGGGCGGCCGTGTGTGGGGATGTCGGATGCTCGCGCCTAGGGCGATACCGCTGCGGGCGTTGGTGGTTTGGAAACGCTGAGAGCGATGCGGAAGCCGAGCTGGGCATTGCGGTTGAAGGGCTTCTCGCGATTGCGGTGTGCGGATTGGCAGTGCTCGCGCTCGCTGCGGTAGCTGCCGCCGCGGCTCACGCGATGAGAGCCGGATGGGGCTCCGGTCGGATCGGTGATGTCGCCGCCGGGGTAGAGCGCATACCAGTCGAAGCACAGTTCCCAGACGTTCCCGTGCATGTCGTAAAGGCCCCAGGCGTTGGGTTCTTTCTCGGCGACGGGATGGGTTTCATAAACGGCATTGTATTTATGCCAGCCCATGGCGTCCAAGTTTCCTGGATACAGACCGGTCGTGCCCGCGCGACACGCATACTCCCACTGCGCTTCGGTGGGGAGCGTGTAAGCGTAGCCCTCGGGGAGGCGTCCGGCGGTGCGTTCGCGGTCGGTGAGGGTTCGGGCAAACGCCATGGCGTCGGTCCATGACACGTGCTCCACCGGGCGGTTTTCGCCTTTCAGATGCGCGGGATTCGTGCCCATCACGGCCTGCCATTGTCCTTGAGTGACGGGGGTGCGTCCCAGCCAGAAAGGTTGGCTGATGGTGACGCGGGTGACCGGGCGCTCGCTGTCGGGTCCGCCTGAAGCGGTGCCCATGTCGAAGGTGCCGGCTTCGATTCGGCGCATCTCGAGAGACAGATCTTCGATAAGGATGTGCGAGCCGGCGGTGAGGTGAGCCGGCTGCGGCCGGTTCGAGTTTTTCGCCGATGCAGCGGGTGACGACGCGGCGAAGGTGAGCGTGAGCGCGCAGAGAAGGAGGGCGCTGCTGAATGGTATCCCGGTCGAAGCACGCGCGCGAATGACGCGAATGACCGCGAATTTCAGAGATGAAATCAAATCCAGTTGCTTCAGCAGCGCGCGAGTCGGCGAGGAGATTCGGTTGGGATGAGCCATGGGGGTTGTGTCGGGGTGGGGTGGGTGATGCGGCGAACGATTCGTTCGTGAATCGATCGTGAGGGTGCAGCCTGCACCGGCCATCGCGGAGAGGTTCATCCAGGTGAAATGCGACGTGCGCATTGACTTTCAGCGTGGGGAAAGTCTCACCCTCTCGGTGGATGAATCGACGGGTTACGCAGCAGGATATCGCGCTTCGCCTCAAGCTGGACAAATCGACGGTCTCGCTGGCTTTACGCAACAATCCCAGCATCGCGGAGACCACGCGCGAGAAAGTGCGCTTGATGGCGGAGCAGTTGGGCTATCGGCCGGATCCGGCGCTGGCGACGCTCGCGCGGCAGCGATGGGCGGGGCACGAGACGGGGAGCGGGGCGGCGTTCGTATATCTGGTCGATAGTCGCATGGAAAATTACAAGATGCACCGGCGATTTTTGGCGTCCGCCCGGCGGCGGGCGGAGGAGCGAGGATTTCTTCTGCATCAATTCGATCTGGCGGAGTATGCGACGATCGAGGCGGCGAGCCGTGTGCTGCATCATCGTGGGATTCGTGGTCTGTTGGTGCCGCAGTTCGCGAACGTGAATGGGCCGAGCATTCTGGATTTGCCCGCGAACCATTTCACCGTCGTCTGCCTGGACGCGGGTTGGATCGAAGTGCCGTTTCATGTCGTCGCGCCGGATACGTTCCGGGCGACGCGCCTGGTGTGGCGCACGGTGATCGATCGTGGTTACCGCCGCATCGGCGGAGCGATTTTGTCGCATGAGCCGCGGGCTTTCGACGATGCGGCTCGGTTCGGGGCGTCGTCGGCGTCGCAACAGGAGTGGTTGAAACCGCGCGAGCGCATTCCGCTGCTCACGAGTGACCATCACGACCGCGAGAGTTTCGTGCGCTGGCTCGACCGGCATGAGCCCGACGTGGTGATCGGGTTCATCTCACGCGTTCACGAATGGATTGTTTCGACGGGCCGGCGGGTGCCGGAGGATGTCGCGTTCGCTGCGCTCGGGGTGGTGACGACGGAATCACCGCTGCTTTCAGGCGTGCAACGGCAGGAGGCGAACGTGGGCGCAGCCGGGGTCGATGCGTTGATCGCGGCGATGAGCGAGAATGAATGGGGCGTGCCGGCGCTGCAGCGGAAACTCCTGATCGAACCGCGGTGGCACGAAGGGAAAACCCTGCCGATTCGCGGGGCAACCTAGGCGGTTTTCCGTTTCATCTAAACAGGATGAATCGTTGCGCCGTTGGCGGCGCGAAGGGGGGGACATACCCATGCGGCGACGGGAGCCAGGTCCTGTTTCCACACACCCCCAACCCCTGTTCCGTATCATGAAGTCTCCTCTTTTCCTGCGAAGTGTCCGGTCGTGCCTGTTTGCCGGAACGTTGGTCACGGCGGTCCCGCTCTCGGCGCAAAGCACGGTCGATGACGTCCGGCGACCCGAAGGCGAGCCGGTGACGCTTTCGACCTTCGTGGTCAGCACGAACAAAGACGTCGGCTACGCGGCCGCGAGCACGCTGGCGGGCAGCCGGCTCAATACCGATCTGAAGGACATCGCTGCGCCGATCTCGGTTTTCACGAAAGAGTTCATCGAAGACCTGGGCGCCGTGACCGTGAACGACGCGCTCGAATTCGCGCTGAACACGGTGACGGATTACGACACCACGGGGAACGGCATCGTGGAGAGCAATTTTCAGACGCGCATGCGCGGTATCTCCGGCGCGGGTCGGGCGCGCAACTACATGGCGACGGGGCTGAACCTCGATTTCTATAACACCGAGCGGCTGGATTTCTCGCGCGGACCGAACTCGGTGCTCTTCGGCATCGGTTCGCCGGCGGGTATCATCAATACCACTACAAAAGCCGCACGGACCGACCGCGACTTCGGCTCGGTGCAGGCCATCGTCGGCAGTTACGGGGAGCGGCGGGCGTCGTTGGATTACAACGAGAGCCTGACCGGTAATTTTGCGCTGCGCGTGAATGCGCTCTGGCAGGACAAGGATGGCTATCGCGATTTCGAGTTTCAGGACAAGAAAGCCGGGGCGCTGGCCGGCACGTGGCGTCCCTTTGAAAAGACCACGGTGCGTTTCGAGGGCGAGCGCATCGAGATTGTGGAGAACCGCGCCCGTCCGTGGACGCCGTTCGAAGCGTATAAAGGCTGGGAAGCCGCGGGATCGCCCGGCGCGCACACGGCGACGACGTGGGGCACGGCGCCGACGGGCACGGTCAACGCCGCGGGCGGCGCGATTGTTTTCATGTCGGACGGTGTCTGGGCGGACCAGTTTGTCTGGAATGTCGGCAATCAACAATTCCGGTGGTCGGACGGGCAGACGCCCGCCATCCCGGGTCTCAACACCCCGCCGAACGAACTCGATTTCAGCGTGGTCCCGCGGAACGCGAATCCGCTGGGCGCAGGGGCGCGGAGCAATTCCGACGCGAAGGTCGGCAGCCTCTTCATCGAGCAGCAGATCGGCCGCAATCTCTTCATCGAACTCGCCGCGGCGGGTGAATACGAGGAACGCGACATTGTTTCGCCGATGAATTTCGGCACGTATCGCGTGCGCCAGGACGCGAACGCGTTTCTGCCGACGTTCGACAGCAACGGTATCCAGACTGGCATGACGGCTAATCCGAACCTCGGTCGCACGGTGCTGATCTCCAGCGGCGGGTTTGGGCAGGACAGCCACATCTGGAGAAAGTATTTCCGCGAGGAATACCGCGCGACGGGCGCCTACAACCTGGACTTCAAGGAGATTCTCAACGACTCGACGTGGGGGCGGATTCTTGGCCATCATCGGCTGGCCGCGCTCTACTCGGAGAAAGGCAACGAGTCGGAGCGACGCACGGGGCGTTGGGTGAACGCGCATCCGACCCGCGCGCAGCCGTCGTATTTCCACAACGACAACCGCATCTTCTGGGGCAACTACTACGATCCCTTTGCGCCCAACGAAATGGACCGTGGCATGCAGGATCCGTTTGCCGCGCTCGCGGCCGCGGGCACCAGGCCGATGGCGAACCGCGCGGGCGTGAGTGTGATGCCCTCGCTGGAAAACCGCATCTGGGAGTGGAGTCGCAACGAGACCAAGACCTCGATGTTCGCGATGCAGAATTATTTTTGGAACGACCGGCTGATCGGTCTCTTCGGGTGGCGCACCGACGAGGAGGATCTCTACGGATTCACCCAAGTCGTCGAACCCGGGAGCGCCGCGGTGCGCGGTTTCACCCGGAGTGGCAAGCTGCGTTCGGTGACCGGCGATACGTTCACGCGTGGCGTTGTCTTCCACGTCCTGCCCGAGCGCCTTTCGCTCTACTATAACCGCGCGAATAATTTTCAGGACAACGGCGTGTCCGAAGTGATCGGGCCGGTGGGGAATCTCACGTCCATCGGCAATCGGACGGGCGAGGGCGAAGATGCGGGCGTCAAGTTCTGGCTCTTTGACGGCAAGATCGGCGCGTCGCTCGGTTGGTATCGAACCTCCGACGCCAACCAGAACGTCGCGATGGACGGCAACTACTTCGTCTGGGCCGAGGCGATCTGGACGGCGATGGGTCAGACGGTCGATCTCGCCGGCCGTGATACGCGCAGCCTGGAGAGTGAAGGCTACGAGTTCGAACTGACGGCGAATCCGACGCCTCAGATCACGCTCACGTTCAATTTGAAGAACGCGGAAACGGTCAGCAGCCGACTCTTCCCCTGGGGCAAGGCGTATCTCGCGGAGAATCGCGCGGCGTGGCAGGCGGCGAACCAAAGCACGCCCATCGAACAGCCCGGCGTTCCCGCGGGTTCGACGATCGGCAGCCTCATTCAAGGATTGGACGATCTCATGGTCGTGCTGACCGCACCCGAAGGCCGTTCTCCGTTTCAGGATCGTGAAACCACCGCCAACTTCTTTGGCCGTTACCGTTTCAGCAACGACAGTCGCTTCAAGGGCCTGGCGTTCGGTGCCGGGGTTCAATATCGCGGCGAGTCGCTCATCGCGTATCGCACGGTGACGGACGATCAGCCGGTTTATTCTCCGGACTACACCCTAGGGAATGCGATGATTTCCTACGGGCGAAAGCTCTCCGACAAGCTGCACCTCAAGCTTCAGCTCAACATCGACAATCTGTTCGATCTGCAGGATCCTCAACCGGTGGCCGGCGCTGAACCCACCGGTGCGAGCCGGGCGACCTTCGAAAATCTCGGCCTGCTGTATAACGGCGTCGCTTACACCGTGCATCTGCCGGTGCCGCGCACGTATCGACTGACGGCGACCTTGAGCTTCTAACGCGAGCGAGAGACTTTCTCACACCGCTTCTCGCGGCGGCCCGCCCCGGCCGCCGCTTTTTTGTTCACGACCCACCCTTGATATCAAAGCGTGACGTTTCGCTCGTGCGGGTCATTCCCTGCTCGCGGCGATGCCGCCCGGTCCGAACGCAGTCACGCGGCCAATCGGCCTAAGCCCACGAATTCCCATGCACGCGCCACGAATCCTCCTCATCCTTCTGACGATCGCTTCCGCGGCCATGGCCGGCGTGCCGCGGCTGCAGGTGAGCGAGAACGGGCGGTTCCTGGTGACCGCGGAGCAGGAGCCGTTTTTCTATCTCGGGGACACTGCGTGGCAGATGTTGTATCGGATGGATCGCGGCGAGATCGATGTTTACCTGCGCGATCGCGCGGAGAAGCGGTTCACCGTCGTGCAATGCGTGATCCTCGGGGAACTCGACGGACTCGAAACGCCGAATCGCGAAGGGCATTTGCCCTTGCGTGAGCTTGATCCCGCGCGGCCGAACGAGGCGTTTTTCGAACTGGTGGATTACACGGTGACGCGGGCGGCGGAGCTGGGGCTTTATGTGGCGCTGCTGCCGACATGGGGATCGCACGTCGAGGACAAGCCGCATCCGCTGTTCAAAAACTATCATCCGTTCAACGAGCAGAACGCGCGGGCTTACGGAGCGTTCGTGGGGCGGCGTTATCGGGACCGGACGAATGTGATCTGGATGCTGGGCGGGGATCGCAATCCGACCGGACACGAGGCGATCTGGAACGCGATGGCGGCGGGAATCCGCGCGCACGATGCGGAAGCGTTGATGACGTATCATTGTCAGGGATACGCATCGGCGGCGCGTTACTGGCGCGACGCGGCGTGGCTGGATTTCAATCTGATCCAATCGGGGCACGCCCGGTTCTCGACGCGGAACTGGCAGATGATCGAGCGCGAGCATGGGACGCCGCCGACGCGGCCGGTGTTCGATGCGGAGCCGGGCTACGAGGATCATCCCGCGGCGTTTGATCCGGCGAACCCGCGTTTCACGGATTACGATGTGCGCAAGGCGGCGTATTGGGCGGTGTTCGCGGGGGCGTTTGGGCACACGTATGGGCACCACAGTGTGTGGCAGACGTATCGCCCCGGGCGGGACACGCCGATTCTGGAGCCGTCGATGGGTTGGCGGGAGGCGTTGGGCGCACCGGGAGCGTTGCAGATGCAGCATCTGCGGGCGCTGATGGAATCGCGGCCCTTTCTCACGCGAATTCCGGATCAGAGCCTGGTGAAGGACGTCGGCACCGACACCGATCACCTGCGGGTGACGCGGGATGGGACGAAGGGAGAAAAGGATGCGACGACGATTCTGGTTTATCTGCCGATCATGCGGGAGGTAGGGATCGACACGTCGGTGATCGCGGGCGAACGCTTGAGAAGCTGGTGGTTCGATCCGCGCACGGGTGCGGCGCGGCTGATCGGTGAATCGCCTAATATCGGAAACTACGAGCGACCGAAGGAGCAGCGCATCCGCTCGGGTGAAGGCGGACCGGACTGGGTGCTGGTCATTGATGACGCAGCGGCGGGTCATGGGCCGCCGGGGCGGGCGGCGGAGTAGGAGGCGACGGGTCGAGCCGCGTCGCCGAAAGCGGCGTGGCGCCGCCGCGCTTCGTGGTAATTACGCGGACTGGGCGTCGGCTTCGATGACGCCGAGTTTGCGGATGCGACCGGTGTTGACCTGGCGGGCGAACCAGAAGGCGACCGCGGTGGCGATCACTCCGCAGAAGACGAGGTAGAGGAAACCGCTTTCGTAATCGTAGGCGGTGGCGGCGCCGACGGCGGTGGTCGTGGTCAGGGCAGTGATGGTGGTGATCCAGAGGCCGACGCCGTTGTTGATGAAAATGATCGCGACGCCGCGTGTGATGCCGATGCCGGAGGAGACCGTGCCGAGACGATCGCGGGGGACGAAATCGAACATCATCGAAACGGTGCAAACGACGCCCATGTTGCCCACGCCCGTGTGCAAGAGCCAGTAGGTGAGCACGGCTGAGTAGGGCGGAGGGCCGTCGCCGGTGCGAAGTTTGAGGTAGAGAAAAAAGGCGAGGTGGCAGGCGGTGACCGTGGCGGCGAGCACCTTGAACAACACGAGGCGGTCCATGCGGTCGGCGAGCCAGCCGCCGAGCGGCAGGCACACGAGCAAGGTGAACGGAGTGCCGAGCGCGATGATGTTGCCGTAGGTTTGTTTGGAGAAACCCCACTGGTCGGTGAAGAGCAGGGGAGTGAGGCTGCCGAAGCTGAGCCAGAAAATGATCTGCGCGAGTGCGACCGCGTAGAGTGCGAGCCATTGACGTTCGCCGAAGACATTGCGCAGGAATTCGCGCGCCGTCTGAGCGGCGAGGCGCAGGGTGGGGCGCGGCATGGGCGCGGGCAGCGTGGCGGGTGGCGTTTCGCGAATGCCGACGGAGACGAGGAGCAGGGAGCCCAGCGCGAGGGCGCTGGCGGTCCAGAAGACGAGGTGTTCGCCGGAGACGGAGCCGATTCCAGGCACGGCGAAGGTCTCGTCCCAGCGGCCGATCAACACCGCGAAAAAGAAGGCATACATGGCCTGGCGGGTGAACGTGAGCGTGGCGTTGGAGCGACCGCGTTGATGCGGCGGCACGACCTCGTTGATCAGCGATTCGTAAGGGCTGTCGACGTCGCGGAGCATCTCGTAGAGAAACAGCGCGGCGATGAGCAGCCAGAGCGTGTCGATCTGGGGAAGAAGGAGGCAGCCGATCGCGATGGTGGTCCAACCGACGAGGAGAAACGGTTTGCGGCGGCCCCAGCGCGTCCAGACGCGGTCGCTGGTATAGTTGCACGTCGCGCCGACGAAGATGTTGAAGAGCAGATTGAAGCTGCCGACGAGCGTGATGACGAACGGTGCGCTGACGAATTCGCGCAGCTTGAAGGTGATCGCGACGTTCGAGATCTGCTCGAAAAACAGTTTCGCGGCCCACGGGCCCGCGAGGACGCCCACCCACAGCCAAGGGACTTTCTTCTGCCCGGTGCGAACGGGCCAGAGCGAGCGCGACATGAAAAAGGGGACGGGGGTGAAGGCTTCGACGGAGACCGATTCATCCGCCCGAGCGGATGAACGCGCGCCGAACGTGCGAGGCGGCGCCGCGATCACCAAGCGTGAATCGTTTCATCTTGTTGAGGAAAGAGAGGCGAGTGAAACGCGGGCGGAATGAGTCTGACAAAGCCAGAACGATGCTGAAGACCTCCCGCGGATGGCGCGAATGGACGCGAAGTTCAGGAATGAAATCGAATCCAGCTGCTTCAGAAACCAGGCCGCTGTCGGGCGAAGCATCATTTTTCTTCGTTCGAAGGCGCGGTCATTGGCGGGGTGGGCTCATCCTAGGGAGCCCGCCGCAGCGGAGAGTGGAGAAACATTCAACATGATGATCGATTGGGGCGTTGCCGGCGGAAGCCGGCTCACTTGAGTGCGAGCAGCCCCTCATGCGCCCCAATCTTCTGTTCATTATGACGGACCAGCAGAGGTTCGACGCGATGTCGGCCCACGGCGGCTGGATTCAGACGCCGGTGCTCGATGCGCTGGCGAAGGAAGGCGTCGATTTGCAGCGCCATTTTTCGCAGGCACCGGTGTGCGTGCCGTCGCGCTCATCGCTTTTCACCGGGCGTTATCCGCATGCGCACGGGGTGCTGGAAAACGACGCACGGCTGGCCCCGCACGAGGTGCATCTGTTGAAGGTGCTGAAACAAAACGGCTACGACATCGGCTATGTGGGAAAGAATCATCTGTTGCCGGATGAGGAGCTGCGGGCCAACGCGCGTTATCACGAACTGAGGGAGAACGGACCTGACGTATCGGCGGAGCGAGCCGCTTACGTGGCGCTCGAGCAGGCGTCGTTGGAACGGTTGCGGACGCATGGCTCCTTTGCCTCGGGCGCGTATCACGATTTCGATGACAACGTCACGACCACCGGGATCGTGGCCGCGAAGGCCTGCGAGCTGTTGAACGAAGCGCCGGCGGGGCAGCCGTGGTGCGTGGTGGCGTCGTTTAGCGATCCGCATGTGCCGCATCTGGCGCCCCGCCGGTTCGAGAGGAGGTATCCGCCGGAATCGGTCAGGATGCCGGCATGGAAAGCGAGCGAATCGAGCCGTGAGCCGCCGCGGCTCGCCGTAAAACGGGGCGCGCAGAAAGTCGAGGCGGCCACGGAGGCGGAGCGTCGGCGGTATCTTTCGATCTACGGTGCGATGTGTTCGTTTGTGGATGAGCAGGTCGGACTGGTTCTGGAAACGCTGCGGCGGCGACCGGACGCGGAGCGCACGATCATCGTGTTCGTGTCGGATCACGGGGATTTCTGCTGGCATCACGGCCTGTGCAAGAAGGACCTCGTGCTCTACGACGATCTGCTGCACGTGCCCGCGGTGATTCACTGGCCGCGGCAGCTCGCGCCTACGGCGGTCGCGCACACGCTGAGCGAGCACGTCGACATCATGCCGACGCTGTTGGAGCTCGCGGAAATACCGTTCCCGTTTGGCTGCCAGGGTCGATCGTTGGTGCCGTTGTTGCGGGGAAAGACGGCGGTGCATCGTGAGGAGATTCATGGCGAGGTGTGTTATCCGTGGATGCGCAGCGGCTATGCGACCTTCGAGGCATTTCGCCGCGCGTGGGACGAGGCGCGGGCAAAAAAAGGAGAGCCGGTCGCGCCGCCGCCTTACAACGTTCCGGGCGACTACACGAAGTGCGTGCGCACGGCGCGTTGGAAATACATCTGGTTCGGCGACGGGTTTGAGGAACTCTACGATTTGCAGGCGGACCCGGCGGAGTCGATGAATCGGGCGGACGATGCCGCGTTGAAACCGGTGTTGGCAGAACTGCGATTGCGCTTGCTGGAATGGGCGGTGCTCACGGCGGATCCGCGCAGCCCGGCGACGGAGAAGCGTCAGCTGGCGGAGTTCGATCGATGGAATTTCCCGGCGAACGCATGAGCGCGCATCCGGCTTCGATTTATTTGCTCGTGGCTCAAGCGAACGGATTTTCGAGTGGGGAGATGGCGGGCTTCGGCAAGCTGGAGGAAACTGTCACCGTGAAACGGATACTGGATGCGATCTATGTTTCGTCGGCGAGCGGGCGAGAGGTGCGGCTCGATGCCGCGGCGGCGGGCGCGGCGCCCTGAGTTTTTTTCGATCAACGTTTGTCTTGTTAAAAACCATGCCGAACCCATCACGACCGAACGTCATCGTTTTCTTCACTGACCAGCAGCGTCACGACACGACGGGGGTGCACGGCAATCCGCTCGGTTTGACGCCGAACTTCGATCGGATGGCGCGGAGCGGAACGCATCTGTTGAACAGTTTTACGTGTCAGCCGGTGTGCGCGCCGGCGCGGTCGTGTCTGCAGACGGGGCTGTATGCGACGCAAACGGGCGTGTGGCGCAACGGGCTCGCGCCGCACGCGCACCTGCGGACGCTGGCGCATCATTTCGGGGACGCGGGCTATGCGACGGCCTACATGGGGAAATGGCATCTCGTGTCGGATGACGTGCTCGGAGCGGTGCCGCGCGCGGGGCAGGGCGGGTATCAGACGTTTCTTGGGGCGAACCAGCTCGAGTTGGTGAGCGATGCATACGACTGCCGGTTATGGGATGAACTCGGGAAGGAGCATCGGCTGCCGGGCTATCGGGTGGATGCGTTGACGGATGCGGGTATCCGTTTTGTGAGCACGCCGCGGAAGCAGCCGTATTTTCTGTTTCTGTCGTTTCTGGAGCCGCATCACCAAAACCATCGCGACGATTATCCGGCGCCGGAGGGTTATGAGCAGCGTTATGCGGGTGGCTGGATGCCGCCGGATTTGCAGCGGTTGGGCGGGACGGCGCCGCAGCATTGGGGCGGTTACTGCGGCATGGTGAAACGGATCGATGAGGCGCTGGGGCGGCTGGTCGACGCACTGCGGAGTTTGGGGCAATTGGAGAACACGGTGATTCTGTTCACGTCGGATCACGGCAATCATTTCAAGACACGGAATCGGGAATACAAACGCTCGTGTCATGAGGCCTCGATTCGGGTGCCGACGGCGTTGCGCGGACCGGGGTTCGATGGTGGCGGCGAGATCGAGGCGCTGGTGAGTCTGGTGGATTTGCCGCCGACCTTGCTCGATGCGGCGGGGATTCCGGTGCCGCCGGAAATGGAAGGCCGGTCGGTGTTGCGGAAGGTGCGGGACCGATCGAGCGAGTGGCCGGAGGACGTGTTCGTGCAAATCAGCGAGAGCCAGACGGGGCGCTGCGTGCGCACGGCGCGGTGGAAATACAGTGTGCGAAGCGCGGAGGAGGATGGGGCGACGGGAGACACGGTTTCGCGGGACAGCGCGGAGGTTTATGCGGACGACTGCCTTTACGATCTGCGGGCGGACCCGTGGGAGCTGACGAATCTCATCGGTATGCCGACGTATGGCGCGGTGGTGGCGGAGATGCGCGAGCGGCTGGTGGCGCGGATGACGGCCATCGGTGAAGCGGCGCCGCGATTCGTGGATGCGCCGGTGGTGGAGGCGGGTCAGCGGAGGCCGGAAGTGAACGTGACGAGCGTGCAGTTCGCCACGAACATCACGGTGCGCTGAACGAAGGCGGTTCAGCCCGCGGGTGGCGCGACGATCCGCGGGCGTTCTTCGAACGCGAAGCGACAAGCCCGGTCGCGCCCGTTTCGGGTGGTGCCCATCGTCGGGTGCACGGGCTTCAGGATTCGGAGGGCGGGGCGACACCTTCCATGAGGAAGCGCACCACCTGCTCACCCGTCAGACGGTAATAGAGGCCGAGGTTGTGGCCGACGTTTTCGAGCGTGCGATAGGTGAAGGGATACTTCGCATCGTTTAGCACCTTCAACGCGCCGGCGAAGCCCGGCCGGTAGGGATCGTCGTGGCCGATGATCATCAGAATGCGCACGCGGTCGTCCGTCCGTTTGAGTGCCTCTGGACTGAATTCCGGAGCGAAGGGACCGTCCGGGTTGCGACCCGTAAACGAGAAACCCCAGCCTGCGGTGGCGGAGAAGAGCTCGGGATAAACCAGCGCCAGACGCGCGCTGCCGGCGGCGCCCATGGAATAGCCGGCGATCAGGCGCGAGTCGCGGTCCGCGCGCGTGCGGTAGGCGGAATCGATGAAAGGGATGAGTTCGCGGATGATCATGGTTTCGACCATGACCTTGTCTTCGGGATTGTCGCGGTAGCCGCTTCGTCCTCCGTTGGGAAACACGCAGATGACCGGGGGCACGGCGCCGGCCTTGACCAGCCGGTCCACGATGCCGGCGAAACCCGGGCCGTCGGCGTTCTCGTCGCCGCCCATGCCATGAAGGAAATAAATCACGGGGTAGCGGCGGGCGTCCTCCGCGGCATAGCCCGGCGGCAGATACAACGTGTAACCCACGGCCCGCGCCATTGCCTGGCTGTCCAACGCATGATGGCTGACGAGCGGATGCGGCTGCGCGGGGATGTTGTTCCAGATGACCTCGCGATTGCGGCGCGTTTCCGGCGCCGGTTCGGCGCTGCGGGCGACGAAGGCGGAAGGCAGGAGGGCGAGCGCAAGGGTCGCGCACAGGGTCGCGCGGGAAAATAGGGCGGGAGCGAAGGGCATGTTCGGGCGGGGATGGAGCGGGTTCAGCGCAGGGAGCGTCGAACCGCACCACAAGCTCCCGCGGACTCATCCAGTTGAGGCGGGAGCATCCATCGAAGCCTTTCGATCAACGGCGGATTCCCGGAGGCCCGCCCTCCGCACGAGCGGTGGATTCCGATTCGTGGGTTCCCCGCACAAAACGCTCGCTAGCCGACGGGCGTATTGCCTCGCTTTCGTCGCGCGCCGCGCGTCCCCCCCCCGCTTCATCCGCGTCGTCTGGCCGCTTTCGTTTCCCCATGCCCTGGCCCCAAACCTATTCCCCGCTCGACGGGATCGGCGCGTCTGCGTTGGTCGCCGCTTTGCCCGTGGTCACATTGCTCGGTCTCCTGGCGTTTTTCCACGTTCGGGCCCAACTCGCGGCGCTGGGCGGGCTGATCGTTGCGCTCGCGATCGCCATTTTCGTTTACGACATGCCGGCGTCGCTCGCGGGAGCGTCCGCGACCTACGGTGCCGCCTACGGGCTGTTTCCGATCGGATGGATCATTCTCAACGCCATTTTCATTTATCAACTTTCGGTCGACACGGGTGGGTTCGCGGTGCTGCAGACCCAGATCGCAGGGGTCTCCGGGGATCGGCGCATCCAGGCGCTGCTCATCGCATTCAGCTTCGGGGCCTTCATCGAGGGCGCCGCCGGTTTCGGCACGCCGGTGGCGATCACCGGCGCGCTGCTCATTGGGCTTGGCTTCAAGCCGCTGGAGGCCGCGAAGCTCGCGCTCATCGGCAACACCGCGCCGGTCGCGTTTGGTGCGCTCGGCACCCCGCTGATCACGCTGGCGCGGATCACCGACCTCGATCTCATGGAACTCAGCAAGATGGTAGGCCGGCAGCTGCCGTTCTTCTCGCTGCTCGTTCCGTTCTGGCTGGTGGCGGCGCAAGTCGGCTGGCGCGGCATGGTCGCGGTGTGGCCCGCGTGCCTGGTCACGGGCGCGAGTTTCGGGCTCTCGCAGTTTCTGGTGAGCAATTACATCGGTCCCATGCTCGTCGACATCATCAGCGCCGTGGTGTCGATCGGCGCGCTGGTTGTGCTGATGAGATTCTGGCGTCCTCGAAAAACGGATACGGCGGACGCGTCTCCCGGCGGGGCAGTGGCAACGTCCGGCCCGGCGGTCGCATCACCGGTGTTTGCGCCTGGGGGCGGGCCGGGGCTTTCGCCGACGCGCGCGTGGTTGCCCTGGATATTTCTCTCCGTCTTCGTCTTTGCGTGGGGGTTGCCGGTGATCAAAAACGCGTTGAACGCGCTCTTCGCGCCGTCGTTCGCGATGCCGGGCTTGCACCGGCTGGTGCAGCGCATGCCGCCCGTGGTGCCGCATCCCGAGGTGGAGAACGCGATTTTCAGTTTCAACTTTCTTTCGGCGACCGGCACCGCGCTTCTGCTGGCCGGCGTCGTCGCCGGTTTTTGTCTCGGGATGACACCGGGCAAGCTGGTGGCGCTTTATGGACGCACGCTGTATCGCGTGCGCGTTTCGCTGCTGACGATCGCGCTGATGCTCGCGCTCGGTTTCACGACGCGTTACAGCGGGACGGATACGACCATGGGTTTGGCGATGGCGGCGACGGGGATGTTTTATCCGTTTTTCTCACCGATCATCGGCTGGCTCGGCGTCGCGCTCACCGGCAGCGACACGTCGTCGAATGTGCTTTTCGGCAATCTGCAAAAGGTCACCGCGCAACAGCTCGGTTTCTCGCCGATTCTGATGGCGGCTTCGAACAGTTCGGGTGGGGTGATGGGCAAGATGATCGACGCGCAGAGCATCGTGGTGGCGTCGGTCGCGACCGGCGGCCGGCCGGACAGCCCCGATGCGGGGACGGTGTTGCGCTCGGTGTTCTGGCACAGCGTCGCGCTCGCGCTGCTGATGGGCGCGCTCGTCACATTCCAAACGTATGTGTGGACGAGCGTGGTGCCGGGGGCGAAGGGATGATGCCGATCTCTCGTTCTCGGGCAGGACGGAAGGAAGAGAGACGGAAGCCGAGAGAACGAGAAAGATGAACGGTCTTGGACTGCGCGGGTCCAGCTATTCTCCGGCGATCTCTGCGGTCACGTCGCGGCCCTCACGCTCCAGGCGAGCCTGGTTGGCTTGGGCGGATAACAGGGTGCCGTGCGAGGTGGTGCCGGCGGTGAACTGGAGTTCAGAGAATCCGTTCACCGTTACCGGCCGTTCGTTCGGCTGGGATAAGTCACCGCCGGCGATGCTCACATCGGTCGCACGGCCGAGGACGAGCACCGGCCGCGCATCGTCGAATGCGGCGATGTCACCGACATACACCGGTCCGAGAAATTCCACGCCAGGTGCGTAGATGCCCGTGTTGCCCTCGTTCGCGAAGTAGGTCGCGTTGGCGGTTCGCAGGCCACCGAATTTTCCGTCGGCACTCAGGATGGCGATGTAAGCAATGTCGGCGATGCCGTCGTAGGTGACGTCATCGCTGAAGAGCGTTTGGTTGATCGCATTGGCGCGGCCAACGCTGAACACGGAGACGTTCGTCGTGGCGTTGGCGCCGGCAATGATGATGGAAGCATGACCTTTCACGTAGCTGACGTTCGGCTGATGGTAGAGCAGGGGCGGCGCTGGCTCGCTGGCGCCGTCCAAAACAAGGGTCAATGAACCGGCCCCGCTGAATTCCACCTGCACGATATCGTTGTCGACATCGATATAAGAGATGCGGGTCACTTGCCCGGCGTCGGCGGTGAGGGTCGCGGCGGAGCCTTGCAACAGGACTTGGTCGTAAACGTTGCCGTTGGGGTGGGTGATGTCGTCGTCGATTTCGGAGCCGTCTCCGATTACCTTGTCTTCCGTGGCGATACCGAGAATGGCCGGTTCGATTTCGAAGGTGAATGCGCCGCTGGTTACGACGCCGCCGTAAAGGCCGGAATCGGCGGGTCGTGCATCGGTCAGGAGGAAGGACGCTTCGGTTTTTCCCGCGAGAGCACCGCCGTTGAAATGCCATTGATACGTGAAGGGGCCGGGCCCGAGGCCGGACATCGAAGCGGTGAAATGACCGCCGGCATTCGTCGTCGCGCTCCGAGGTGAGGAACCCGGTAGCGGGGAGTTCAACGTGCCTTTGAAGATCGCGTGGCTGCCGCTGCCCGCGAGGTAGAGGTGGCCGGCCGAGTCGGAGGCAATCCCGCGAGGCCCTTCGATACGCACATTCTTTCCGTCGCCATCGGCCGGGCCAATCGTTGTCACCGTCGCGTCCCGCGTGATCCGGCGGATGGCTCCGCTGGCTTCCGTGAAATAGAGACTGCCTGCCGGATCCGCGGCGATCCCGCGGGCGAAGGCGATTTGAGCGGAGCGTCCCACGCCATCGACGCTGGCGAATTCGTTGTGATTGCCCGCGAACGTCGTGACCCGCCCAGCCGCATCGATGTGCCGAATCAGTGCGCCATCGATGACGAACAGGTTGTTGTCATCGATCGCCACAATCCCGTCCAGATCGAGCCCGAAGCGGGCGCTCGCGCCGATGCCATCGGCGGAACCATATTCTTCCCGCGTGCCCGCGAGGGTGGTGACGCGACCGTCGGGAGCGACTTTGCGAATGGTGGCATCATCGGTCACGTAGAGCATGCCGGAGGGAGATCGGGCGATCGCTTCGGGCGCGTAAAATGCGGCGTATTCAACGGCACCATCATACCCGCCAATCCCGGCGTAGGCTCCATGGCCTGAGAAAGGGGTCACGGTTCCATCCGGCGTGATCTTCACGATTCTCCATCGACCCGAATCCACGGCATAAAGATTTCCCTCATCGTCGAAAACAAGGCCCGACGGTTGTGCGATCTGCGGGGCGGCGAGGAAGGTCGACACTGCGCCGTCCGGTGAGACTTTCCGGATGGCGCGATTGGCGAAGTCGCTCACGAAAAGATTTCCGGAGGAATCCAGCGCGACGTGAGTGGGCGTGTCGAAACGTGCGGCATCGCCGATTCCGTCGACGTTACCCACTTCGGCAATCTGGGAACCGCCAATGGTCGAGACGGTGCCGTCGGGGGAGATTTTTCGAATGAGATCGTTGCCGCTGTCCGCGACATAGAGGTTGCCGTGCGAATCGACTGCGGTGTCCTCTGGAGCGTTGAAGCGGGCGATTTCGCCGGGGCCGTCCGCGAAACCTTTGCTGCCGGCAGCTCCGGCGAGGACGGTCACCACGCCGGCGGATGTGATTTTGCAGATCGTCTGCTGACCGTAGTTCGCAAAATAGATGTTGCCGGCGCCGTCGGCAGAAAGGCCGAGGGCAAAGCTGTAACGCGATTCTCCCGGCCAGGAACCGTCCAGTGTCGTGTATTCGCCATTCGCCGCGATCCGGCCCAGCTGGGAGCCCGCGGCGCGCGCGACCAACAGTCGGTCATCGTGGTCGACTCCTAGCGCCGTGGCTCCGCCGCCCATGCCGTCAATCGGGGACAGCGAGGACCATATGTTGGTTACGGTGGTCACTGCGCCATCGGGCGCGATTTTCCGCAGGCTGTTGTTCCCAAAGTCGCTGACAAAGATGTTCCCCACGGCATCACAAGCGACCGCATAGAGGTAGCCGAAACGGGCGTGACTGCCGATGCCGTCGACGAAACCGAGTTCGCCCGCAACTCCGGCGATCGTGGTGACCTCCCCTTGGGCACTGATCTTGCGGATCGCGTAATAGTCCGTGGTGTAGAGATTCCCGTCGGCGTCGATCGCGAGATCACGCGGACCGAAAAAACGAGCCACGTCAGGAGCGCCGTCGACGATACCGGATTCGCCCGGTTTGCCTGCGAAGGTCGTGACGAGGCCGGCTGGCGTGATCTTGCGAATGACTTTGTTGCCGGCATCGGTCACGAAGATGTTGCCCGCCGCGTCGACTGCGACACCGCGCGGAGAAGCGAACTGGGAGAATTCGGCGGGACCGTCCGATGCTCCGGAGCCTCCTGTGCTGCCGGCCAGATGAGCGAAGGTATAGGAAGGCGGTGGCGTCGTTTGGGCGTGAACGGTGAAAAGCTGATGGAGGATGATCGCGAGAAGAGCCGCGATTCGGCAGGGGTGCGGGATGAAGTTGGCCATGAGGAAACGCCAAACATCGGCATGAGCCGGGGGCTCGACAAGGTAAATGCATGAGAGTGGCGGATGATGAGGTTCGTTCAGGCCTCATAGGCGTCGCGCAGGACCTGCATCGTGTGGCGCACGCGCACGGGTAAGCCGAGTTTGGCGAGGTGCGCGCGGAGCTGCGTAAGGCAGCCGATGTTGCCGCTCGCGACGATCGACGCGCCGGTCGCGAGGATGGCTTGCGCTTTTTGCGCACCGAGCGATGCGGCGGTTTCGGGCTGATCGAGGTTATACGTGCCCGCGCTGCCGCAGCAGAGATGAGCGTCGGCCAATTCGCGCAGTTCCACGCCCGGGATCGCGCGGAGCAGCGCCCGCGGCTCGGCGCGCACACCCTGGGCATTCGCAAGATGACACGCGTCATGATACGCGATCGTTTGCGGCGCGCCGGTGCCGTGCGGTTGGTCACGTAGGCCGAGCCGGGCGAGGAACGCGCTCACATCGACCACGCGCTTCCGCAGCGCATCGGCGCGCGCTTCGTCCGGCGTGCCGCGCAGAATCAAATGATACTCGTGCATCGCCGAGCCGCAGCCGGCCGCGTTCGTGAGAAGCGCATCCACGTCGGCGGGAAACGCATCGAGGTTGCGCCGCGCGAATGCCCGTGCCGCCTCGAGATCGCCCGTGTGCCAGGCGAGGCCGCCGCAGCAGCCCTGCGATGGCGGGACGAGCACGTCGACGCCGTTGCGCGCGAGCACGGCAATCGTCGCGACATTGATGTCGGGATCGAGCACCTGTTGTGCGCAGCCGGCGAGCAACGCCACGCGCGCGCGACGTTGACCGCGCGCCGGCGTGATCGCCGGCAGAGCCACGGACGCGGGAATAGCCCCCGGCGCCAGTTCCAGCATCGGCCGCAACGCGCGCGGCACCAGCGGACGCAACGCACGGCCGACTCTGGCTCCGGCGAGCGCGAGGCGAAAACGGGCGGGAAACGGAATCGTTTTCGCTGCGAGCCAGCGCTGGAGTTTTTCGGCGGGCGTGCGCGCGAACTTGTTTTCCGTTTCCATTTTCGCGCGGAACGGACTGATCAAATCGCGATACGGCACGCCGCTCGGGCAGGCGGGTTCGCAGGCGAGACAGCCGAGGCAGCGATCCACGTTGGGCTGCGCCGCGGTCGCCGGGAGCGTGCCTTCGAGCACTTGCTTCATCAGCACGATGCGTCCGCGCGGCGAGTCCATTTCCTGTCCGAACTCGCGGTAGGTGGGACACGCCGCGAGGCAAAAACCGCAGTGCACGCACGCCTGAACTGCGCTGGCCATCGGCTCGCCGAGCGGGCCGTGTTGTTCGGGTTTGATGGCGTGGAGCATGGAGAGCGAGTTTAGCGGCAAAGAGGGGCAGAAGGCGCAAAGAAACACCGGTTTCTGTTTTTGCGCCTTTTGCGCTTTTTTGCGGCCAAGGATTTCATTCGTCCAATCCAGGAAAGCGATTGGTCGGATCGAGCGCGGACTTCACCCGCGCCATGATTTCGAAACGCGGTTTCG
>JAEYYL010000436.1 GCA_023430825.1 Verrucomicrobiota bacterium
AAGTCTCCGGCTCCGTCGACGACGTGTTGGGCAACTTGATCGGCGGCGTGCAAAGCGGCATGGGTTATCTCGGCGCCGCCAACCTCGCCCAGCTTCGCGCGAAAGCCCGCTACATCCGCGTCAGCCCCGCGGGCCAGAAAGAAGCCGCCCCGCACGACGTGATCGAGGTCTCCACGCGCAAAAACTGACCCAGCTCCGCCCCCCCCCGGCCCCTCCCGACCTAGCCAAGCGCCGCGTCGCCTCATTCTCTCCGCGCCAATCCCGTTTGTCATCTAATAGATGACAAACGGCTCGCTCGGAGCCCGTGGGTGGTCGGCACACGAAACGTTCCCGCTGCGGCCTTCACCCCGCCCTACTCATCGGGTTGTTGCTTCGCGTTCCAACCGCCGCGCCCCACCCTCCGCCTTCATCTACTCGAAGCACCCGGATCCCCCACCTCCGACAAATCGCCACCCGTTGTCATATAATAGATGACAAGCCGGCTCGCCTTCACCACGCTTGGATCATGGACGGAGGATTCAATGCCCGGTTCAAGCATCTCGATCCGTTGGTCGCCGGCTTGGAAAAAGCAGCGCTGGCGACCGCGCGCGCTACGAAGAAAGTTCAGCGCCTCCGCAATCCGCGAAAAAGCGGCGAGGCACTCCGCCCCGGCGCAAACACGCCGTTGTGGAACGAGCTCGCCAGCGCGTGCGCCCATCATCTGACCCGTCGCGGCGACAAGGTCCGCCTCGCGCGCATCCTCGGCATCTCGCGCCAACGCCTGCATCAACTGCTCGTCGCCCGGACCGCCTGTGCTGACGCCGAGCGCACCCTGCAGCTGCTCACCTGGCTCGAAGCACGCAATCGCGGGAAATCTCCCGCGTGACGGCGATGCGCCCCCCCACACGTTTGTCATCTATTGGATGACAAACGGTCGGTGCGGTTGGCGCGCGGATTTTTGTTTTGCCCCGGCTCGCCCCGTCCGCTCTCTCCTGTTCCGCAACAGGGGTTTCGTTTTCGAACCGGCTTCGGTTGCACGCTTCTACTCCGCAACCATGTCTCTTCTCCCTTTTTCCAGCCAGCTCATCGCCGACGTCGGCATCTCTCTCGGCGACGAAGGCAAGGGCCGCCTCATCCCCGAAGTCGCCAACGAACTGCGCGACACCGGCGCTCCCGTCTCCGTCGTCCTGAAGGTCAACGGCGGCGCCAATTCCGGCCACACCGCCGGCGGCGTGAAACTCAACCTGCTGCCCGCCGGCGTCGTCGTCCGTGACGCGGCGCACCTCTGCGTCGGCGCCGGCGTCGTCGCCGATCCGCGCAAATTTCTCTGGGAAGCGCGCCCGCTCGAGAAAAAGGGCCACGCGATTCTCTCCCGCCTCCTCATCGACGAGCGCACGCTCGTCTCCGATCTCACGCATCGCCTGCTCGACCTCGCGTGGGAGGACTACCGCGTGAACATCCTCGGCGAGGAACCCCGCGGCTCCACCGGCCGCGGCATCACGCCCGCCTACCTCGACGAAGTCGGCCAGTGGCAGATCACCTACTCGGATTTTCTCGCCGGCCCCAACTACTTCGCGCGCAAACTCGCCCAACGCGCCGATCGCGCGCTCTGCGTGATCCAGCACGTCTGCCGCGTCTCGCCCGGCACCTTCGCGAGCTTCTTCGACAAGCTCACCACCGCCGAGCAGCGCGCCAACGCCGAAGCCATCGAGCTCGGTGTGTTCGACAAAAGCGAATTCGATTTCACCCGCTTCCGCGGCGACGAACCGTTCACGCTCAATCTCGAGGCGCTCACCGCCACCTATTGGGCCGCCGGCACCGCGCTCGCCCAAAACATCGGCGAGGTCCGCGAACTCATTCTGCGCGAACTCCGCGCCGGCCACACCATCATCGGCGAATTCGGCCAGGCCTACTGGCTCGACAAACGTCACGGCTATTCGCCCAACGTCACCGCCTCGCACACGTTTACCCCGGAGTTCTTCGAGAGCGCCGGCATACCCGTGCAACGGATACACACTTTCGGCGTCGCCAAGGCCTACGACACGAAGGTCGGCACGCACACATTCCTCACGCAGATGGACGATGCCCACCCGCTCGCCGCGAAGCTCAAGCAGATCGAGTTCGGCACCAGCACCGGCCGCCAGCGCATGGTCGGCTGGTTCGACGCCGTCGAAAAGGGCGACGCCCTGCGCTACGGCGGTTTCCAGGATCTGATGCTCAACAAATCCGACGCGCTCACGCACTCCGGCGAATGGTGCGGCGAACTCCTCATCTGCGTCGCTTACGAAGACGCCTCCGGCCAACGCTACAACCACGTCCCGCGCAACGAAGCCGTCCGCAAAACCCTGAAACCCGTTTACACGCGCCACCCCGGCTGGTCCGAAGACATTTCCAAAGTGCGCCATTTCGCGGACCTCCCGCGCAACGCGCAGCACTACGTCGCCGCGATGGTGAAGAGCATCCTCGACGTCGCCTACGCCGGCGAACCGTGGCCCGCCGCCGACAATCTGCCGAACCTGCGTTATCTCGGCGTCGGCCCCGAGCCGTCGCAAATCATCAAGGACGTCCCCGCCACCGCCGACCTCGTCCGCCTATAAAAGGTGGAGCCCGACGTCTTCGTCGGGCTGATCACCCGCGCGCCCCGATGCGCGCCATCACGTCTCCGACCAGATAAACCGACCCCGTCACCACGACGGTGTCGCCGTCCGCGCCAATCGCACACGCATCGCCGCCCGGAAAAATCTCGTCGATCTCTCCGCGCACGACGCGTCCGCCGAAATTCTTCGGCACCAGCGCTTCCAGTTCCGCGTGGCCGCTCGCGCGCGGCTGATCCGGCACCACGAGCCAGATTTCCTTCGCGTGCCGCGAAACGCTCGCGACCAACGGCCGCGCCCGCTCCACGCCGAGCACGCCGAGCACCACGATGGGCGCGCGGCCCGTTTCCGCCTTCAGTCGCGCGAGATTCGCCTCGAGCACCGCCGCGCCTTCCGGATTGTGCGACGCGTCGAGCACCACCTCGCGCGCGCCCACCCGCGTCCGTTGCCAACGCCCCGGCCAGACGACGGCGTGCAATCCGTCGCGCAGTCTCTCGCTGGTGATTTCCCACCGCGGCCCCAGCGCCCGCAGCGCCAGCGTCGCCGTCGCCGCATTCCAGCGCTGAAAATCGCCCGCGAGGTTCGTCGTCGGATAACGCGCCAGCTCGTCGCCGAATTCCTCGCGCACCGATAGCACCGGCGCGCTGCGCGCTTCCGCCGTCGCGCGAATCACCGGCTCCGCCTCCGGCGGCACACGCCCCATTACCACCGGCACGCCCGGTTTCACAATGCCGGCCTTCGCCTTCGCAATCAGCTCGATCGTTTGGCCCAGCCACTCACAGTGATCCAGTCCGATCGACGTGATGACGCTCACCTCCGGCGTCACGATGTTCGTCGCATCGAATTCGCCGCCCAGCCCCACCTCGATCACCGCGATGTCGCACCGCTTCCGCGCGAACTGCAGCAGGCCCATCGCCGTCATGAACTCGAAAAAACTCGCCCGGTCCTCCGCGCCGTCACGGCGCGCGATCCGATCCGCCACCGGATCAAGTTCCTCCACGAAAGCGACCACCTCCGCTTCCGTCAGCGGCACGCGATTCACCTGCACGCGTTCGCCGAGATGCACCAGGTGCGGCGACGTAAACAGTCCCACGCGCCATCCCGCCGTGCGCAGCATCGCCTCGATCATCGCCGAGACAGAGCCTTTGCCATTCGTGCCCGCCACATGCACCACCGGCACCGCGCGTTCCGGATGCCCCAACTCGGCCGCCAGCGGTCGCATCCGGTCGATGCCGAGTTTCTTCCCCCGGGGTTTCAGCCCGAAAAGATACTCGGCCACGGCGGCGTATCCATTTCGCCACTCCGCGCTCATCGCGAAAACTCAGCGATCGCTCGTCAATTCCCCGCCGCGGCGAGCTGAGCGGGACTCGCCTTCTTCACATACAACGCGAGCAGCAGCTCGTGCAGCCGATCGCGCATTTCCAACCGGCTCACGATCTGATCGACCAGACCGTGCTTCAGCAGAAACTCCGACGTCTGGAATCCCGCCGGCAGCGTCTGCTTCGTCGTGTCCTTGATCACGCGCGGACCCGCAAAACCGATCAGCGCGCCCGGCTCCGCGAGAATCACGTCGCCCAGCGTCGCATAACTCGCCGACACGCCGCCGGTCGTCGGATGCGTGAGCACCGAGATGTAGGGCAGCTTCGCTTCCGCCAGCCGGCCGAGCGCCGCGCTCGTCTTCGCCATCTGCATCAACGAAAGAATTCCCTCCTGCATCCGCGCGCCGCCCGACGTGCTGAAAATGATGCACGGAATCTTTCGCTTCACCGCGACTTCGATCGCGCGCGTGATTTTTTCACCCGCCGCCGATCCGAGCGTGCCGCCGCAAAAACGAAAATCCATCACCGCCAGCGACACCTCGATGCCGTGAATTTTTCCCGTGCCCGTGATCACCGCCTCGGGCAATCCGCTCTCCTTCTCGTATTTCTTGATGCGCGTCGGATACGGCGCGGAATCGACGAACTGCAGCGGATCGCCCGAACGGATGCTCGCATCCGCCTCCACGAACGATCCCTCGTCGACCAGCTTCGCGATGCGCTGCCGCGCTCCGATCGGAAAATGATGGCCGCTCTTCGGCACCACCATCTGGTTGTCCTCGATCTCCTTCGTGAACACCGCCTCGCCCGAAAGCGGATCTTTCGTGTAGATGCCCTGCGGGATTTCTTTCTTGCGCGTGCGACGGACCGTGTAGGTCGGTTTGTTGAAATGACTCATGAGATTTAGCCGTGTCCGAAAGTGACCACGTTGAGGTTCACGCCACCCGCCCGTCGCAGCACGAGCGCGCAGCTGTTGAGAGTGGAGCCCGTCGTGAAAACGTCATCGACCAGGAGGTAATGGTGGCCGGGACTTATGACTGCGCCGGAAGCCAGTGCAAAGGCATTTTTGAGATTCGCCTGCCGCGTTCGCCGGTCGTGGTGCGTCTGCGAAACGGTGTCCACCGTCCGCTTCAGCCACCGTTCCACCCGCGCCCCGCCACCCGCCGCGCGCGCCAGCGCCGCCGCGATCAATTCGCTCTGGTTGTAGGTGCGCTCGCGCAGTTTGCGCGGGTGCAACGGCACCGGCACGAGGATCGCGCCGCGCGCCAGTTCCACCACATGCGTCGCCCGCCGGAAGATCGCCTCCATGTCCTCCACCACGTGCAGCCCGCGATGGTATTTCAACTCGTGCACGAGCGAGCGCCCCGGTCCTTTGAGCAACACCGCCGTGCGGCCTTCGTTGAACGCAGGCGCCAATCCTTCGCAATGCGGACACAGCCGCTCGCCCTCGACCACGCCGAAAAACGGATGCCCGCAGGTCGTGCAATGCGGCGGCTTCACGTAGTCGAGCTGTCCCGCACACTTCGCGCACAGATGCCGGAACCCGCTCGTCTCCTCCACCAACCCGCGGCAGTGCACACACGTCGGTGGAAAAACGACATCGCCGAACCCGCGCAGCCATCGGCCGACCGTCGCATTCATCGTCAATAAAACACCTTCACCAGAAACAGTCCTTGCGGCGGCGCCGTCTGCACGAGCGCCGTCCGCTCGCGCGACACGAGAATTTCGCGCACCTGCTTCGCCGTCAGTTTTCCTTCGCCCGCCGCCACCAGCACCCCCGCCAGGCTGCGCACCATTTTATAGAGAAACCCGTCCGCCTCCGCCGCGATCTTCACCCGCCGCCCGCGCTGCGTCACATCGAGCCGGCGCAACTCCCGCACCGTATCCTCGCGCGCGGGACCGTTCAGCGCGGTGAACGCGCGAAAATCATGCCGCCCGCGCAACACCTCCGCCGCCGCCCGCATCGCCGCGATATCGAGCGGACGGAAAAACGGCCAGCAATACGGCCGTGTAAACGGATCCGCGTCGCCCCGGTGAACGTGATACTCATAGCGCTTTCCCTTCGCCTGAAACCGCGCGTGAAATTCCGGCGACACCGCGCGCACCGATTTCACCTGGATCGCCGCCGGCAGCCCGATGCGAAACGCCGCGAGCAGTTTCTCCGGGCCATGCCGCCACGCCGCGTCGAAATGAAACACCTGCCCAAGCGCGTGCACCCCCGCATCGGTGCGCCCGCTCCCGTGAATCCGCCGCGCCTCGCCGAAGATCTGCGAGATCCGCGCCTCGATCACATCCTGCACCGCGTTCGATCCCGCCTGGCTCTGCCAGCCCGCGAAGTGCCCGCCGTCATACGCGCACACACATTTCCACCGCTGCGTGGTATTCATCCGCGTGCCTCTGAGGTAGGAGCCTGCTTGCAGGCGATGGGACGTGACGTCGTCGTTAACATTTTCGAATCCCTGAACATCGCGGGAGCGAGCACGATCCTAACTTTCGTTCTCCTCCTGCAGCAGCGGCGGCATCCGCTGATCCAAAAAATCCTGCAGAATCAACGTCGCCGAACGCGAGTCGATCAACCCGCTCGCCCGCACGTCGCGCCGCTTCGCCTTCGCGATCGTCGACTCCGCTTCATAACTCGTCAGCCGTTCGTCGACCAGGTGCACCGGCACGCCGAGCTCCGCGCGCAACTTCGCCGCGACCGCCTCCGCTTCCTTCGCCTTCGGCCCGATCGAGTCGTCCATGTTCAACGGATGCCCCACCACCACATCGGTCACGCGCCGCAGCCGCGCCATCCCGATCAGCGCCTCCCAGCGACGCGCCGGATCGCTCTCCACGAGCGCGGGCAACGGCGTCGCCACGCCGAGTTCGTCGCCGAACGCGAGCCCGATGCGGCGGGTGCCATAGTCGATGCCGAGACAACGCATCGCGCGATTTCGCCCGCGCCGCCGCCGCGGTGCAATTTCATTTGCGCGGCTCCGCGACCGACGCGAACTTCGCCCCGATGTCGTCCGTCCCTCCGACCCTTTCGCCTGCCGAGCTGTCGCGCTACTCGCGCCACATCCTCCTCGACGAAATCGGCGTCGCCGGCCAGCAGCGGCTCGCCGCCGCGCGCGTGCTCGTCATCGGGGCCGGCGGACTAGGCAGCCCCGCCGCGCTCTATCTCGCCGCCGCCGGCATCGGCCGGCTCGGCATCACCGATCTCGACCGTGTCGAATCGCACAACCTCCAGCGCCAGCTCCTTCACGACACCGCGAGCATCGGCGAACCCAAGGTCACCTCCGCCGCGCAACGCCTGCGCGCGCTCAATCCGCACATTGCCGTGATCGAGCACCCCGAAGGCGTCACGCCGGAAAACGCCGAGGCGCTCTTCGCCGGCTACGACGTGATCGTCGACGGCACCGACAACTTCACGGCGCGCTACATGAACAGCGACGCCGCGGTGCGCGCGCGCCGGCCGCTCGTTTTCGGCAGCGTATTCAAATTCGAAGGACAGGTCGCCGTCTTCGATCCCGCGCGCGGCGGACCATGCTATCGCTGCCTGTTTCCCGCGCCGCCTGCCGCTGGCAGCGTGCCGGGCTGCGGCGAGGCCGGCGTCCTCGGCGCGCTCTGCGGCGTGATCGGCAGCCTCCAGGCGCTCGAGGTCGTGAAACTCGTCGCCGGCATCGGCCAACCGCTGCTCGGCCGCCTGCTCACCTACGACGCGCTCACGCAGCGCTTCCAAACCTTCAACTTGCCGTGCGATCCCGCCTGTCCTGCGTGCGGTGCCCCGGTGTCATCCACGCCCTCCGTCCCTTCCCTGCCTCGCGCATCCGCTCCACCCATGTCCGACTCCTCCCACCCGCTCGAAATCTCCGTCACCGAAGCCCGCCGTCTCCTCGAGGCCGATCCGTCCGGCGTCGCGTTGATCGATGTGCGCGAACCCTGGGAGGCCGACATCTGTCGCGTCGCATCCGCGGAACTGATACCGATGCGACAGATTCCCGAGCGGCTCGCGGATCTTCCGCAGGATCGTCACCTGCTCATCATGTGCCACCACGGCGCGCGCAGCCGCAACGTCACCGAGTTTCTCCGCGCGCGCGGCTACACCGCCGTCACCAACATCGCCGGCGGCATCGCCGCCTGGGCGGACGAGGTCGAACCGACGATGCAGCGCTATTAATCGAGTCGCCGGCTCCGGCTGCAGTTGCAGCCCGAGCGCGGCTTTGGGCGCCGCGGCTCCACGATCTCATGCGGGACGAGTCCACCGTTCCTTCACTCGCTACTCTCTCCAACGCGGCCGTTCACCATCAGAAAAAACGAAAAGCCCCGCACGAAGCGGGGCTTTAAAAGAAGCGCGAAGCGAGTTCGCGCGAACGTCAGGAAAGCTTACTTGCGGGCCTTCACCAGGCCGAGCTCCTTCTTGATGTTTTGCACGCTCGGCAGGGAAATCCCGACCGCCTTGGCGATCTCGCCGCCCGTTTTGCCGTCGGCCACGAGCGACTTCACCTTGGCCTTCGTCTCGGCCGTGATGACCGCGCGCTTGCGCCGCTTGCCGCCGCCCGCCGCCTTCGCCGCGGGAGCCTTCGCTGCACCGCGGGATTTGCCGCCGCGTGACGCGCTGCGCACCGCATCGAAAAACTCCGGCAGGTTATCGAAACCGTATTTAGCCGGAAGTCCGGCGAGCTCGCGATTCAGTTCGCTCGCGATGCTTTTCTCGAGTTCGGCGAGCCGGGCTTTCGTGGCTGCCAGCGTTTTTAGTTTATCGGTCAACATAGAAGAACGCTAAAATACTCCGCCGCTTCGTTATAGCAAGCCGTGTATATTCAAAGTGCTTGCGCAGCCGAAAAACCGGGCCTTTGTTGCGGCCAATGGCGCGCATCCCTCTCGAAGACAATTTCACCGACATCATCGGCAAGGCGCAGCGCGGGCTGAGCATCGCCGACGCCGATCTCGCCCAGCGAGCCGACGTCAGCCTCGCCGATCTCCAGGCGCTCAAGGCCGGCAAACTGAATATCGCCGTGCTGCGCCGCGTCGCCCGCCACCTCCGGCTGGGCCCCGATGCGCTGGAGCGGATCGCCTCCCATGGCTGGTATCCGGCGCAGCCGAATTTTCCGACCGGCTTTGCTGTCTTCAATACGCCCTTCGAGGACATGACCGTGAACAGCTACCTCGTCTGGGATTCCCGCTCCAAACAAGCCGCGGCCTTCGACACCGGCGCGACGGCGCAGGGGATGCTCGACACGATTCACGCCGAGGGACTCTCGCTGCGCTATATTTTCCTGACCCACACGCATCCCGATCACATTGCCGATCTCGATCGCCTCGTCGCAGAGACGAAAGCGGAGGTCTGGGCGCACGAACAGGAACCCGCCCCCCACCCCGCCGGGAAGACCTTCACCGAAAACGCGCATTTTCATCTCGGTCCCCTTTCAATCAAGACGCTGCTCACTTCCGGCCATTCGCCCGGCATGACGTCCTACTATATTGTCGGCCTCAGCTGGCCCCTCGCCGTGGTGGGCGATGCCGTGTTCGCCGGCTCGATGGGCGGCAGCGCCACGCACTTCGAGGAGCAGTTCGCGCACAACAAGGCCAAGATCCTGCCCTTGCCCCGCGACACGGTCCTCGCGTGCGGTCACGGCCCGTTGACCACCGTCGGTCAGGAAAAACAAAACAATCCGTTTTTCGCGCGGTAACCGACGTGGCCAGCATCGCGCGTCGCCGGCCGCATCCCGATCGACGCGCGCCCGCCCCGCGGGAATTTTGATTAGACACAACGCCAACCGGCTGCCTTTGTCCTGGCGCCGCCCCCGGCCATGCTCCGCAAAACGATCCTGATTCTTCTGCTCGCGCTGAGCTTGGTTGCGGCGCTCATTGCGATCGCGCTGCAGGAGGACCTGCGCGAACGCCTCGGTCAGGCTTACTGGGTCGTGAGTCTCTCGATCATCGGCTGCGTCCTGCTCGTGTTGAGCGGCTACGTCTGGGACCGGTCCCTGCTGCAACGCGTCAAATCCCTCCGCGAAACCGCCGCCGCTCAGACGGGCGAAGACGAAAACCCCGACGAGAGCGACCACGACGAGGTCATCGGACTCGCCCGGAAGATCGAGCGCATGGCGAAATCGCTCCAAAACGTGGAAGCCAGTTATCGCGCCATCGTCGAGGATCAGGTCGACCTGATTTGCCGCTACCGACCCGACGGCCGTCTCACCTTCGTCAACAGCGCCTACGCGCGCGCCTTCGGCCGCAAGCGCAACGAACTCGTCGGCACCACCTTCCCCCTCCTCGGCGAGCTTGCCGGCGGCACCGAAAATCCCGCCACGCTGGAGCGTGAACTCGATCTTCCCGGCGACGGCCGGCGCGTCTGGCTGCACTGGACCCAGCGCGCCATCAAGGACAACGCCGGCGAGACTCTCGAGTATCAGGCCGTCGGCCACGACATCACCAGCCGCCGCGAAGCCGCCGCCGCGCTGCTCACCGCCAAGGAGGCCGCCGAGGAAGCCGACCGCGCCAAAAGCGAGTTTCTCGCCATGGTCAGCCACGAGATCCGCACCCCGATCAACGGCGTCATCGGCTTCGCCCGACTGCTCGCCGATTCTCCGCTCTCGGCCGTTCAACGCGAAAACGTCGCCATGATCCATTCCAGCGGCCTCGCACTCGAGAAGCTGATCGGCGACATCCTCGACTTGTCGAAAATCGAAGCCGGCAAGGTCGAGATCGAACACGCCGAATTCTCCCCCGCGCGCTGCCTCGAGGAGGTCTGCGCCTTCTTCGCCGATCAGGCGCGCGCCGCGTCGCTCCGGCTCGAGTTTCGCGTCGATCCCGGCGTCCCCGCCACGGTTCGCGGCGACGAAAGCCGCGTCCGCCAGATTCTCGTCAACCTCATCGGCAACGCGCTCAAATTCACCGAACAGGGCGGCGTCGCCATTCAACTCTCCTGCTCGCGCGGCGAACCTTCCCCCGGCGACACCCAGCGTGTCGCGCGGCTCTTCTTCGCGGTGAGCGACACCGGCGTCGGCATCGCTCCGGAAAAACTCGTCCGACTGTTCCAGCCGTTCACCCAGGTCGATTCCTCCGCCCGGCGGCGCCGCGACGGCACCGGCCTCGGCTTGTTGATCTCGAAACGCCTGTGCGAATTGATGGGCGGCACCGTCTCGGTCGAGAGCCGCCCCGGCGAGGGTTCCACGTTCCGCTTTTCCGTCCTCACCGACTCTCCGCACGACGAAACCTTCATCGCGCCCGACGCCACCGTCGCCACGCACGGCACGCGTCCATCCGCCCGCGACGCCTGAAGCCCGCAAGCGGACCCCACGTCGACGAACCGAGCGCCGGCGCCAGGGGCCTGGGGTTTGCGAGGATTTGCGACAGCGGCGTTGACATTGGTGCGCACGTCGTAAACTCCGCTCTGCCAGTCACGGCTGGTGAGGGCGCGGTAGCCAAGTGGTAAGGCCGAGGTCTGCAAAACCTCTATGCGCCGGTTCAATTCCGGCCCGCGCCTCCAATCACCCGAATCGATTTTCGGGCGGGAGCAAAACGAGTGCAACCTGGAGCGCCGCCTCCCTCCGCCCATCTCAAGGCTTCAGCACCCTCACGTCGAACACGGTGGCCGTGCGGGCACCTTCTTTCGCGGCGAACTTGATTGTCACCCCACGACCGCCCGCCGCGCGCACGATGTCCGCGGAAATTGGATACGCGACGTCCACGAACTGGTCGGGCTTGCCGCCGTCGAGCTCGACGGTCGCGACGACCTTGTCGTCCGCCCAAAGGTCGAACTTCCGTCCGCGCTCGTCGCCGTAATACGTCACGCGCAATTCGACCGGTCCGTCGCCCGTCACCTTCATCCGATAACTGAACCAGCCGCTCGCATCGCGACCGCGCCGGCCGTGCACGATCCCGCTGCGCGAATTCTCCGACGCGAAATCATGCTCCACCTCCGGCTGTTGCTCGCCGGGCGCGACGTGATCGAGCGTGCGCGCCTCCAGCGCGCTCCGCGCCTGTTCCGACGCCGCGAGCGCCGCCGTGATCTCCGGATACTTTTCCGCGGAAACCGTCCGCCAATACATCATGTAACGCACGTCGTGCACACGGAAGAACGGCACCAGTTCGAGATTACGAAACGCTTCCGGCCGGATCAGCGCGGTCGCCGTGAACGTCAGCGGCTTGCCCGCCACCGGCCGAATTTCCTCCGCGATTTTTTCCCCGTCGCCGACGAACATCGGCGCCTCGTCGAGCGGCAAATAGGGTCCCGGCGAAACATGCCCCATGCGCGCGTCGCCGGCCACGAGGCCGTCAACCGACTCCGCTCCCGTTTTCGCCGCGAGCACGATCGGACCGTGCAGCACCGCGACGTAATCGGAACCGTCCGGCAGCCGCTCCAGCGTGGTCGTCATCGGCAGATCGATCTCCACCGTGTCGCCGTCGCGCCACTCGCGTTCGACGCTCACGTAGGTCGACGGACTCGAGATCACCGTCTGCGCCTCACCGTTCACGCGCAGCGCCAGCGCGCCCGCCGCGACCCACGCCGGATGCCGCACGCGCAGCGCGAACCGCTGCGGCTGCGCCGTCGCCACCGTCAACCGGCTCCCCGCCACATCGGGAAACTGCGTCTCCTGCCGCACGCGCACGCCCCGCTCGCGCCACTCGACTTCCGCCGCGGCGAACAGGTTCACGTAAAACGCATCGTCCGAATGCGCATAAATGAACGCCCCGTATTTCCCGTGATTCTCCATCCCGCTGCCGACGCAGCACCAGAAGCACACCTCGGGTTGCGAATACACGCGATAGTGCCGCGGCCGGATCGGGGTAAAATAAACATAGCCCCCGTGCTCCGGATGCTGCGACGCGAGAATGTGGTTGAACAGCGCGCGCTCATAATAGTCCGCGTAGCGCGCCGCCGGCTCGTGGCGGAACAACGCCTCCGTCAACCGCAGCATGTTGTAGGTATTGCACGTCTCCGGGCCTTCGCGCGATTCGAGGACGCGGCCGAAATCATCGGTCGCGTTGAAGTGCTCGCGCGCGCTGTTCCCGCCGAACGCGAGACTGCGGTGCTCGACCACCGTGTTCCAAAAGAAACGCGCCGCATCGCGCCACGACGCGTCGCCGCCGAGTTCCGCGATGCGCGCAAAGCCGATGACTTTCGGGATCTGTGTGTTTGCGTGCATCCCCGTGAGCGTGTCCCGATGCTGCAGCAGCGGATCGAGCACCGCGCGATGCGAGAACCGCTGCGCCAGCGCGAAATATTTCGGATCGCCCGTGATCGCGTAAACATCCGCCAGCACTTCGTTCATGCCGCCGTGCTCCGTGCGCAGCATGCCCTGCATCTGCTCGTCAGTGAGATCGCGCACGAGGTGGTCGCACCAGTCGGCGAGCCGCACCAGCACGTCGCGCGCCTGCGCGTTGCCGCCGATCAGCCACGCGTCGCGCAACCCCGCGAAAAGCTTGTGCTCGTTATACCACGGCACCCACGCGCCGTTCAGCGAGAAGTTTTGGAAGTTCAACTCGCCGCTCGCCACCGCCGTCCACAGCACGCGACCACGCGGGATGCCTCCCACATAACCGTCCGCCTGCGCCGCCTGACACTCCGCGAGCTGGCGCACCATCTCGTCCATCCGCCGCTTCATCTCCGCGTCGCCCGTGTCGGCCCACATCTGCGCCACCGCTGTCAGGTAGTGCCCCGCCGTGTGCCCATCGAGTCCGCTGCTTTCCCAGTTCGGATACTTCTCCGCCTTCGCCGGCAATCCCGCCTCGATTCGAAACGGCGCGAGCAGCCGATCGATGTCATGCGCGAGCAAATACGTCCGGTTCAACGCCTGCGCGTGCTCAAACGGACCTTCGAGCAGTCGCACGTCCGCCAGCGGAAACAGCCGAACCTCAGACGTCGCAACAGCCAGCGCGAAGGGCGTGAGGACGACGGAAAAAACAGACACAACAAGACAACGGAAAAAGCGGGGCATGACGCGAACCACTACGCCCACTTCCGCCCTCCGTCGTCGCTGAAATTCCTTTACGGTTCGATAAATGCACCGCCGCAGATTCGGCGTCGCCATCGCCGGCAATCTCGCTCCGACTGCCTCGCGCGCCATGTCCGATCCGCGAAAGCCGCTCCGCTGCCTGCTCACCGCCGGCCCCACCCGCGAACACCTCGATCCCGTCCGCTACCTGTCCAACGGCTCCAGCGGCAAAATGGGTTACGCGCTCGCCGCCGCCGCCGCCGCGCGCGGCTGGCAGGTCGACCTCGTGAGCGGACCCGTCGCGCTGCCCGCGCCGGCCCGCGTGACCATGCACCACGTCATCTCCGCCGCCGACATGCTGGCCGCCGCCGAACCGCTCTTCGCCGCCTGCGACCTCTTCATCGCCGTCGCCGCCGTCGCCGACTACCGGCCGAAAAATGTCTCGCCGTCGAAACAGAAGAAATCGCCCGGCCCGCTCACGCTCGAACTCGTGCCGACGGTCGACATCCTCGCGACGCTCGCCGCACGCAAGCGCCCCGCCCAAACCGTCGTCGGTTTTGCCGCCGAGACGCACGACGTCGAGACCTACGCCCGCCGCAAGCTCGCCGAAAAGCGGCTCGACTGGATCGTCGCCAACGACATCGCGCAATCCGGCATCGGCATGAACGCCGACGACAACGCCGTCCTCCTCCTCTCCGCCGCCGGCGCACGCCTGCCCTTCGGTCCCGCGCCAAAATCCGCCGTCGCCGAATTCATCCTCGACCGCGTCGCACCGACGTGAGCGCTCACCGTAGCGGCGGGCGTCCTGACGCCCTCGAATCTCCCTCACGCAGCGGACCGCCCGCGAATCACGCCAATCCACGCGAATTTTCCGAGATAAAGAGGGAGCGCATTTTTGCTTCGAAACGACTGCACGTTTCCGTTTCCCACCTCGGAACTCCATTCATTCGTGAGGATTCGCGTGATTCGCGGGCAACTGTCCGATTCCGAATCAGAGCGGTCACAAGATTGGCCACCTTTCGCCACCCCCGATACCGCGCTTGCCGAGCGTCGCGTTTCGCCCTTAGCCATTCCTGCACATGCCCACCACCGTCTTCACGATCGCCAACCAAAAAGGCGGCGTCGGTAAAACCACCACCGCGGTCAATCTCGCCGCGGCGCTGGCCGACAAGAAAATTTCCACGCTCCTCGTCGACCTCGACCCCCAGGCCAACGCCACCAGCGCCGTCGGCGTCGAAAAGGTCGCCGGCAAAAGCCTCTACGGCCCGCTCCACGGCGAAGGCTCCGCCGCCGAGATGATCGTCACGACGGCCTACGAGCACCTTTCGCTGCTCCCCAGCGAGGAGGACCTCGCCGCCGCCGAAATGGAACTCGCCCAGTCGGAAAATTATCTGCTGCGCCTGCGCTCCGTCCTCGAACCGGTGCGCAGCTCCGGCGCCTACCGCGTCATCATCATCGATTGCCCGCCCGCCCTCGGCATGCTCTCGATGAACAGCCTGGCCGCCGCCAATCACCTGCTCATCGCGCTCCAGTGTGAATACATGGCGCTCGAGGGCCTCGGCCAGATTCTCCGCAACGTCGAACGGCTGAAGAACGCGCACGTCAACGACGACCTCGAACTCGGCGGGGTTGTCATGACCATGTTCGACATGCGCACGAACCTTTCGCGTCAGGTCGTTGAAGAGGTGAAGCAGCACCTCCCCGACAAGATTTTCAAATCCGTCATCCCGCGCACCGTCCGCCTGAGCGAGGCCCCGAGCTTCGGCAAAACGATCTTCGCCTACGACAACACGAACCCCGGCGCCACCGCCTATCGCAACCTCGCGAAGGAAGTGATCGAACGTTTCGGCCTGAAATCGTAGTCCCGATCTCTCGCAGGAAACCGCGCGCGCACCCACCCCGCCGCTCCGTTTCCTCTGCCCCCTCCTGTAAAAACAACTCCGTGTTCGCGCCGTTGATCAAATACCGCCAGGCCTTCCTCATCGGCCTGCAGAGCAATCTCGTTTACCGCTGGAACTTCGCCATCCGCGGCTTCTTTTCGCTCTTCCATCTCGCCGCGGTCTTCATCCTGTGGACCGCCGCCTTCGTCGGCCGCGACGAACTCGGCGGCTTCTCGCTCAACGAGACGCTCACCTACTTCGTCACGCTGCTCGTGCTGCAGTTTTTCATCAGCGCATTCAACGAGGACTACCAGATCAGCGAGGAAATCCGCCAGGGCCTGATCAACCAGTTCCTGCTGAAACCGATCAATTATTTCATCTACCGCTTCAGCATCTTCGTCGCCGCGCGGCTCGTCTCCGGCGGGCTGATCCTGATCCCGCTACTCGTCGCGATGCCGTTCATCCACGACAGCCTCGCGTTTCCCACCGAACCCTGGCGCTGGGCCGTCGGCGTGCCCGCGATGCTGCTGTCCGCGCTGATCCAGTTCAGCATCGCTTACTGCTTCGGGCTGCTGACGTTCTGGTTTCTCGAAATCCAGGGCTTCGTCATTCTCTCGATGGCGATCGAAACCGTCCTCGGCGGACAGATGTTCCCCTTGGACCTGCTGCCGGCCTGGGCCTACCAGATCGCGAAGTGCCTGCCGTTTTATTACCAGATGTATTTCCCCGCGGCGATCTTCACCGGCCGCATCTCCGATCCCACCGCGATCGCGCAGGGCTTCGTGATTCAGATCGGCTGGGTGCTCGCGCTGCTGCTCGTCAACCACTGGCTCTGGGTCCGCGGCCTCCGCCGCCACACCGCCGTCGGCGGCTAAACGCGAAAAAAGGTTCCGAGTTCAAAGTTCCGCGTTCCGCGTTTCGATCTGATCAAACCGTCCTCCCGCCAACTCACCACTTCGCTACAACTCCGAACCCGGAACCCCGAACTCGGAACCCTGAACCCCGAACTCGGAACCATTCCCTCCATGCTCTACTACCTGAACATCTGGCTCGTCAGCGCGCGCTACTCGCTCGTGCGAATGATGATGTTCCGGGGTGACTTCTTCATCTGGGCGCTGGTCGAACTCTTCTGGATGACCGTCAACATCCTCACGATTTCGATCATCTACGAGCACACCGACTCGATCGCCGGCTGGAACAAATACGAGATGATCCTCCTCGTCGGCACCTCGATGCTCATCCAGCGGCTGTTGATGGGCTTTTTCTGGAGCAGCTTTTTCGAGATGGGCCGCAACATCCGCACCGGCAACTTCGACTTCATGCTGGCTCAGCCAGGCAACGTGCTCTTCATGACGTCCACGCGCCGGCTCGATCCCGATAGCCTGATCAACGCCTTCGTCGCGATCGGCATCGTCGCCTACGCCGCGCGCCAGCTGCAGCTCGAAATCAGTGTCGTCAACATCGCCCTCTACCTGCTGATGATTCTCTGCGGCCTCGTGATCCACTACAGCCTCCTCGTGCTCTCGATGTCCACGGCGTTCTGGCTGAGCAACGCGCAGGGTCTCGAAGGCGGCTACTTCACGCTCACCGAATTTTCCCGGCTCCCGAAACAAGCCTTCAAGAACTTCGCCGCGCGCGCCCTCCTCGTCTGGGCGCTTCCCGCCGTGGTCGTGAGCAACACACCCGCGAACACGCTCCTGCACGGCTTCGATCCGTCGTGGTTCCTCTGGCTGGTCGGCTGCACCGCCGGCTGGTTCGGCCTCGCCGTGTTCACCTTTCGCCGCGGCCTGCGCCGTTACTCGAGCGCGAGTTCGTAAGCTCCGATGGTTTGTTTACCACAAAGAGCGCAGAGAACCAGACGATCCGATCCATGCCATTTAACCACGAATGGACACGAATGAAAACCCAGTGGCTCGACGCCCGTGAATGCCTTCTCCATTCGTGTGAGTTCGTGTCCATTCGTGGTTAAACTCTCCGGTTTCGTCTCTCTGCTTTGCGCCCCGTGCGCCTCCTTGCGGTTAATCCGTTTCGCCGATCCATGACCTCCGCCCTCGACGCCCTGCAAGACCGGCTCACCTACACCTTTCGCGATCCCGCGTTGCTCGAGCGCGCCGTCACGCACCTCTCGTTTCTCCCCGAGCATCCCGACATCGCGGAAAGCAACCAGCGGCTCGAATTTCTCGGCGACGCCGTCCTGCAACTCGTGCTCACCGAGGCGCTCTTCCAACTTTTTCCCGGCGATCGCGAGGGCCTGCTCAGCAAACGCCGCGCCTCGCTCACCAAGGGCGCCTTCCTCGTCGAACTCGCGCGCGAACTCAGCCTCGACCGCTGCCTGCGCCTCGGCACGAGCGAGGAATCCACCGGCGGCCGCCAGCGCGCCTCGTCTCTTGAGGATGCCTTCGAAGCGCTCGTCGGCGCGCTCTATCTCGATAGCGATCTCGCGACCGCGCGCCGCATCATCCTCAGCCTCTACGGCGATCTGCCGATGCGCCTGCGCAACTCCGAAAACGACGACAATCCCAAGGGCCGCCTGCAGGAACTCGTGCAACCGCAGCATGGCAATCACGCGCTCCGCTACGAAGTCGTCGCAATCGAAGGCGAAGACCACGCGCGCGCCTACGAAGTCGCCGTGCATCTCAACGATCGCGCGATCGGCCAGGGCCGCGGCCCGTCAAAAAAAGCCGCCGAAGAAGCCGCCGCCCGCGCCGCCCTCCAAACGCTCGCCTCCGAAAGGTAGGAGACTGCGCGCAGGCGATTTCGGCGTGGCTCGCCGCGCGAGCGGCTGGGCATTCGCCTGCCAGCATTCTCCTATCCCCACTCCCGATGGGGCCGCGGCGCCCCCCCGTGCTTCCCGCCACGGCCCGAGGTTGCGCTGCGCCCCATCCCTCGTTTCCTGCTTCCCTCTCTTTCGCATGGCCGATCTCGCCACGTTCACGCGTCACAAAATTACCGGTGTCTGCCCGCCCGCACGCGGCGCCATCATCGCGGACCTGACGCGCACCCACCCTTCGCCCGTCTGGCTGATCGTCACCGAAAACCTCAAGACCGCCGAGGAACTCGCCGAGGATCTCATGCTGTTTCACCGCGCCAGCGCGTCTCCGGCCGAACAAACCACGCTCGTTTTTCCCGAGTCGATGCCCGACGCCCGCGACCTGCGCGAAGCCGTCGCCGCCTCCAACGACCGCTACACCGTCCTCTCCAAACTCCGCGCCACCCGAGCGCTCTCCGCCCCTCGGGTCTCAGGTCTCAAGTCTCCGGTCTCCGCTCTCAGCCCTCAGGTTTCCCATCAACTCCTGATCGTCACCACCCCCGCCGCACTCCTCCAGCCCGTGCCCGCGATCGAGGAATTCGCGACGCGCGAATTCACTCTCGTCAAAGGCCAGTCTCAATCCTTCCAAGGCCTGCTCGAACGTCTCCAGCAACTCGACTACGACTCCGAAGCCGTCTGCGAAGCGCCCGGCCACTACGCCATCCGCGGCGGCATCATCGACGTCTATCCCGTCACCGCCAACGAGCCTTACCGGCTCGACTTCTTCGGCGACGAGATCGAGGAGATCCGCGCCTTCGATCCCGTCACCCAACGCTCCGGCGCGAGCGTCGCGAGCATCACGCTCTCCGCCTCCTCGCGCGTGAAACTCGACCCCGCGAAAACCGGCCTCGCCGACTACGTCACCTCGCGCGCGCATCTCCTCTTCGTCGAACCCGCTTCGCTCGACGACGCGTTCAGCGCCGGCGCCCGCGACCACAACGACCGGCTCACCCCGCTCCTCGAAAAAGCCGCCGCCAGCTTCGGCCTCAGCGATCTCGACGAAGCCAGCGCGCTGTTCGAGAACGTCGCGGACGAAACCACCTGGGACTCCGAGAGCCTCGCCCACCATCGCAGCTATCCCGAAGACGCGCTCGTCGCCCAGGAACGCCTGCAAGTCGAGGAGGACGCCCGCGCAAAATTCCTCTCCCAACTCGTC
The DNA here is from genome assembly GCA_023430825.1 of Verrucomicrobiota bacterium. GTDB lineage: Bacteria > Verrucomicrobiota > Verrucomicrobiia > Opitutales > Opitutaceae > Opitutus. Next base: position 19,658 of record JAEYYL010000436.1, read on the forward strand.
GCCTGGAAAAAGGACGGTTACGCGCTCGCGCTCGTCGTCTCGAAAGACGGTGAAGAGCAGCGCATCCGCGAAATCCTCGACGAAACCCCGAAGTTCAAATCCCTCCAGCCGCGCTTCCTCCGCGGCGCCCTCAACGAGGGCTTCCGCATCACGCTCCGATCCGAGCGGAACAACTCCGAACCCGGAACGCGGAACCCGGAACTCCCCCGCTTGGCGCTGCCGCCGAAGGCGGCCGGCCTCGTCGTCGTCACCGAAACCGAAATCTTCGGCCGCCAGCGCCAGCGTCGCGCCTCGCCCAACGCGCGCGCCGTCGCCCAGCGCGCCCAGATCGACCAGCTCCTCGATTTCTCCGAACTCGTCGAGGGCGACTTCGTCGTCCACCTCCAGCACGGCATCGCGCTCTACCGCGGTCTCACAAAACTGGATACGGCCCAGGGCGTTCGCGAGGTCATCTCGCTCGAGTTCGACGATCACGTCACGCTGCACGTCCCGCTCCAGGAATCGCACCTCCTCAGCCGCTACGTCGGCCTCAGCAAGGCCCGCCCGCAGCTCGGTCGCATCGGCTCCGGCCGCTGGGAAAAAGCCCGCGCCGCCGCCGAGCGCGCGACCATCGATCTCGCCGCCGAACTGCTGCGCATCCACGCCGCGCGCGAAGCGCAGCCCGGTTTCGCTTTCCCGCCCGACAACACGTGGCAGAAGGAATTCGAAGCGTCGTTTCCCTTCACCGAAACTCGCGACCAGCTCCGCGCCATCGAGGAATCGAAGGCCGACATGGAACGCACGCGTCCGATGGATCGCCTCATCTGCGGCGACGTGGGCTTCGGCAAGACCGAGGTCGCCATCCGCGCCGCGTTCAAGGCCGTGCAGGGCGGCCGCCAGGTCGCCGTGCTCGTGCCCACCACCGTCCTCGCGCAACAGCACCTCAACACGTTTCGCGAGCGCATGGCCGGCTACCCGATCGCGATCGAAATGGTCAGCCGCTTCCGCCCGAAGGCCGAGCAGAAGAAGATCATCGCCGAAACCGCCGCCGGCCACGTCGACATCCTCATCGGCACGCACCGCGTCATCCAGCACGACGTGAAGTTCAAGGACCTCGGCCTCGTCGTGATCGACGAGGAGCAGCGTTTCGGCGTGAAGCACAAGGAAGTCTTCAAGGCCATGCGCGCCACCGTCGACGTCCTCTCGATGAGCGCCACGCCGATCCCGCGCACGCTCTACATGGCGCTCACCGGCGCGCGCGATCTGAGCGTGATCGAAACCGCGCCGGGCAACCGCCACCCGATCCAGACGCTCGTCAAAACCTACGACGAAAAAATCGTCGTCGACGCGATTCAGCACGAGATCCGCCGCGGCGGCCAGGTGTTCTATCTCCACAATCGCGTGCAGACGATCGACCTCGTCGCCGCGCGCCTCCGCGAACTGTTGCCCGACCTCACGATCGGCGTTGGCCACGGCCAGATGGATTCCGCCGAACTCGAACGCGAGATGACCGAGTTCGTCGCCGGCCGCTATCACGTGCTCGTCTGCACCACGATCATCGAGAGCGGCCTCGATATTCCCAACTGCAACACGATCATCATCGAGGGCGCCGACCGCTTCGGCCTTTCGCAACTTTACCAGCTCCGCGGCCGCGTCGGCCGCTTCAAGCACCAGGCCTACGCCTATCTCCTGCTTCACCGCCACACGCGCCTCCTCGAAGTCGCCCGCCAGCGACTCACCGCGATGCGCCAGCACAACCAGCTCGGCGCCGGCTTCCGCATCGCGATGCGCGATCTCGAACTCCGCGGCGCCGGCAATCTCCTCGGCGCCGAGCAAAGCGGCCACATCGTCGGCGTCGGCTTCGAACTTTACTGTCAGCTGCTCCGCCAGTCCGTCGCCCGGCTCAAAGGCGAGCAAACCGCCGCCGCGATCCGCGCGAGCGTGAAACTCGACTTCGTCTTCGTCGGCGAAAGCGCCGACCGCCCGCGCCGCGCCGGCGCCGATTCCGCGTCGTCCTCACGCGGCCGCCACGAGGACAGCTACACCGCGATCCGCGACGCGGAAAATGACGAGAGCGGCGCCGTCGAGGTCGCGAAAATCCAAGCCCGCCTCCCCGCGACCTACATTCCCGAAACGCGCCTGCGCATCGATTTCTACCGGAAGCTCGCCCTCGCCGAATCTCCCGCGAAATTGAAGGAAATCGAGTCCGACCTGCGCGACCGTTTCGGCAAGTTCGGCGACGAGGTCCGCGCGCTCCTCCTCGTCACCGAGATCCGCATTCGGGCGGAACAAAAAAACATTCTCTCCGTCGAAACCGAATCGAACCGCCTGAAGTGCCTGCGGAACAGCGGACGCCGCGACGATTGGGTCCAGGTCGGAACCCGGTTTCCAAGGTTGACCGCCCCCAAGCCCCTCCTACGTTTGCGCGAAATCATCTCGTTTCTGAACAATCTGCCCTCGCCCCCCTCTCCATGATGCCAGGTCGCCTCCGTCTCGCGTTTCTCTTCGTTGGCCTCGCTTCTGCCGCTTTCGCCCAGTCCGCCCCGCCCGACGACGGCTTGAACCTCCGCTTCGCCAACGGCATTGCCGCCATCGCCGAGGACAAGGTTATCACCGTCGACGACGTCCGCCGCGAAATCGCCCCGCTCATCGGCCAGCTGCAGCGCGACGCCCGCAGCGAACGCGAGTTCAACGAGAAACTCGAACAGCTCCAGGACGACGTCATCCAGAGCCTCATCGACCGCGTTCTGATCGTGAAGGAGTTCCGCAAGGACGAGAAGAAGCACATCCCCATCAGCTTCATCGAAAACCGCATCGCCGACATCCAGAGCGAACAGTTCGACAACGATCGCTCCAAGTTCCTCGCCTACCTCAAGGCCCGCGGCCTCACGGTGCGCGAGTATCGCCGCGAGGTCGAAGAGGACATCATCTACAACTACATGCGCCAGCAGCAGCGCAAGACGCAGAGCCTCATCAGCCCCGTCCGCATCGAAACTTTCTACCGCGAGAACAAGGACCGGTTTTACCAGGAGGACGGTGTCCACCTCCGCCTGATTCAATTCACTCGCAACAACGGCGAATCCGACACGCAGCTGCAGGAAAAGGCCAACCTCGTCTTCGCCCGCATGAAAGCCGGGGAAAAATTCGAGGACCTCGCCCGCGAATACAGCCAGGACTCCCGACGCGCCAAAGGCGGCGACTGGGGCTGGCAGAAACGCTCCGACCTCAAGCCCGAGTTCAGCGAGCCGCTCTTCGCCTTGAAGCCCGGCGAGGCCAGCGATGCGATCGTGCTCCCCGAGGGCTGCTTCATCCTCTTCGCCGAAGATCGCAAATACGCCGGCATCCAGCCGATCGACAGCGTCCGCGACGAGATCGAGCGCGCGCTCCTGCAGCAGATGACCCGCAACAGCCAGGAGACCTGGCTCGAGCGCCTCCGCCGCAACGGCTACGTGAAACATTATTAACGCCCCGCGCCGCGCGCGCGGTCGGCGAATCAAGTTTCCAGGCCGGTCCACCAGGACCGGCCTTTTTGCTGCGCGGACCGGCCGGCGCGGAAGCAGGGATGACAAGCCCTAAGCTCCAAGCTCCAACCTCCAAGCACCAATGAAACTTCAATCTTCAACCCTCAAAGATTCCGCCCGTGCGATGATTGGAGGTTGAGACTTGGGGCTTCACTGGAGCTTGGTGCTTGGAGCTTGGTGCTTCTCTGCTGCTTGGTGCTTGGAGCTTCGTGCTTCTCTGCTGCTTGGTGCTTGGAGCTTCGTGCTTCCGCAGCCACACTGCGGCCATGTCCACGCTCGAATGGCTCGAAGCGCTCAGTTACGTCGTGACCATCATCGGCCTCCCGTTCGCCATCGTCGTTTTCATCAAGGAACAGCGCAAGGAACGGCAAAACGACGATGAGGACCTCTACCTCCAACTCTCCGACGAATACTCGAAATTTCTCCGCCTGGTGCTGGAGCACTCCGATCTGCACCTGATGACGCGCACCCAGCCCGAAGCACCGTTCACGTCCGACCAGATCGAGCGGCGCAACGTTCTCTTCGAGGTTCTCATCGCGATCTTCGAGCGCGCCTACATCCTCGTTTACGAGGACCAAATGACGCGCCAGGCCACGCGTCTCTGGCAGACGTGGGCCGACTACATGCGCGACTGGTGCCGCCGGCCGGACTTCCGCGAACTCCTCCCCGATTTGCTCCAGGGCGAAGATCCGCAGTTCCAAGCCTACATCCGCCAGATCGCCGACGAAGAATCGACGCGCCCGACAGCCGCTTAGCGCCTCCCCGTTCAGGTGGCTCGCTGCGTGAGCAGCGGGAGCGCATCGCCCGCCTTCTTCGATGGCGCCCCGCCGCGCCGCAACGAAGCCCTGCCGGAATTTCGGATAGTAATCCCCGCAGCGTCGCCCACATTTTGGTTCGCACGACGCTGCCACGAAGCTCCAACCTCTTCACCCAAATCGCGCCCGCCAACCTTCTTCCATCGCACTCCAGCTACTCGCTACTCACTACCCGCTACTCGCTACTTCCTTCTCCCATGACCTGGAATCGCTTCAAAACCCATTTCTATCACCACGCCGACCTCGGCGTCTCGCTCGACATCAGTCGCATTCCGTTCCCCGACGATTTCCTCGTATCGATGGAGCCGAAGATGCAGGAAGCGTTCGCCGCCATGGCCGCGCTCGAAGGCGGCGCCATCGCCAACCCCGACGAGAAACGCATGGTCGGCCACTACTGGCTCCGCGCCCCGCACCTCGCGCCCACGCCCGAGCTTTCCGCCGAGATCACCAGCACGCTCGCCGCGATCAAGGACTTCACCGCCAAGGTCCACGCCGGCACGATCGCCGGCCCCAAGGGCAAATTCAAAAACCTCCTCGTGGTCGGCATCGGCGGCTCCGCCCTCGGCCCGCAACTCGTC
>JAEYYL010000110.1 GCA_023430825.1 Verrucomicrobiota bacterium
GCCCTCCATCACCCCGCCTCCTGGAGGGCCGAGCCCGCGAGGCCGCCGACCGACTCAACTCTCGCGCGCACCTTCCGGCAGCGGCAGCCCGCCGTCCACCGTAGTGGCCGCGGGAGCGGGCGGAGTCACGCGTTTGATCTTCAGCCGGCGAACCCCACCCGGCGTCCGCCAATCCACCACGTCGCCCACCGCATAACCGATCACCGCCGTGCCGATCGGCGCGAGAATGGACAACCGACCGCGCTCGACGTCCGCCTGATCCGGATACGTCAGCGTGTAACCTTCGACCTCGCCCGTCGCGAGGTCCTCGATCTCGAACCCCGCGTTCATTGTCACCACATCCGGCGGCACCGCTGGCGCGTCCAGCACCACCGCGCGGTCCAGTTCGCCCCGCAACTTCTGGAGCGTCTCGCTGCGCGAGGAGCCCGCAAAGGCTTCGAGCAGCAGGCGGAGTTTGGCGTGATCGGTGGCGGAAATATAGAGAGGGCGTTCGTTCATGATGAGGTCCTTGGCGGTTGAGGTTGGCGGGAGGCTGGCGAGGTCCCGCAGCGGCGGCCGGGCGCGCTGCGGTGGGGAACGCGCTCGGCCGTCCGCAAAGGGACGCGCCATGGCGCGGAAAAAACGGAGCCCGGCGATCGCGCTTCCGGCCGTCCTACGCGGAGTGTTCCGCGCCGACCGTCAGTTCGCGATCCCGGGCCGTCCGGGACAGATCCGCAACCGTCCCACGCCCGGCATTGGCCGGGGAGCGGGATAAACGGGGTTGGGGCGGACGGGCGGCATCGTTCGAAAAACGAGTGCGCCGCGCTTCGCTATTGTCAACGGCCAACGCACTTTCGCGCGTCGCCATCCCCGTATCCAACCGCTCCCTACAGCAGCGCCGGAGCGGGCGCCACGCTACTCGATGGTATGAAGTGCCGGCTCGAAGACGCGCCGCGGCGGCACGGCGACCCGCAACACTTTCGCGCGGACGCCTGCGCCCGCCGCGACTGTGCAGTCCTCGCCTTGCGGCAGCAGCCACGCCGCGTCCTTGCTCAACACCGTGTGGATCTCGCCCCGGCGCACCGTCACTTCACCGTCCACGACGAAAAGCAGATGAACCTCCGCCGTCTCGCGGTCCGGGATCGACACCCGTTCGCCGGGTGCGAGGGAAAGCAGGGCGCATTCGAAGCCGTCTTGGGCGAGGATCTTCCTCGTGTTTTCCGACTGGGTGGGATGTTCGAGGGTCGTAAGGGTATTCATGATCGTATCGGTTTTATGGTTTGAGGTTCGCGCCGCCGCCGGCCGAAACGGGCCGGACCGGCAGTGCCTGACAGCCTGGAGTCGCAGTGCCGGCGCACCCCGGACGGGAGCGCGCCTTCAGACCGCGAACTCCGCCGACCCAGGGCAGACCGCACGTAACACCATTCCGAAGGCGCGGGCGTAATCCAGAAAAGCAGCCATGACGGAACAGGTTTCAGACAACTTATGGCCGTCGCAGCCATGTCAAGCCGGCCACCCCCGGGGAAATTTCAAAAACTCCATCGGTTCTCCGTCGCGCAGGCTCGACACGCCGCCCGGCGGGCGAATCGTGAATCCGCCCGCGCCCAAGCCGTGCCGGGCAAAGCCCACCACCCATGGAAGGAATCGACCTGATTCAGGACCTCGCAATCGTCTTGCTCGCCGCCGGCATCGCCGGCGCGATTTGCCGCCGACTCGGCTTGTCCGTCATCGTCGGCTATCTCGTCGCCGGCACCGCCATCGGCCCGTTCACGCCTCCGTTCTCCTTCATCCAGGACGTCGACCGCATCCAGATGCTGTCGCAGGTGGGCCTGGTGTTTCTCATGTTCGCCATCGGGCTCGGCCTCAGCATCAGCAAGCTCGGCCGCATGGGCGCCCCCACCCTGCTCGCCACCGGCCTCGGCGCCCTCCTGATGCTGTTTCTCACCCAGGCCCTCGGTCAGGCGATCGGCTGGACTCCCATGCAGGCGACGTTCATGGCCGCGATGTTCATGGTCTCCAGTTCGGCCGTGATCGCGAAGGTCATCGGCGAACTCCACCTGACGCACGAGCGCGCTTCGCAGGTCGCCCTCAGCATCACGGTGCTCGAGGACATCGTCGCCGTCGTGATGCTGACGATCCTCGGTTCCCACACCAGCCCAGGAGACGACAGCGGCGTCAGCAGCGTCGTCGCCGGCATGAGCGCGTTCGTGGTCCTGCTCGTCAGCGCCGGCCTGTTGATGATTCCGCGGCTGATGCGCCGGCTCGAGGCGCGCGCCGATCCCGAGTTGCAGACGATCATCGTGGCCGGCGTGCTGTTTCTGCTCTCGCTCATCGCGGTGCGCGCCGGCTACTCGCTCGCTCTCGGCGCATTCCTGCTCGGCGCCATCGTCGCCGAGATCCCGCAACGCACCTCCGTGGAAAAGGCGTTCACCGGCATGCGCGACGTGTTCAGCAGCGTGTTCTTCGTCTCGATCGGCATGATGATCGATCTGCGGCTGGTTCTCCCGGTCTGGCCAATGGTCCTGGGGCTCACCGTGTTCGTGCTCGTGGCCCGGCCGCTCGCCACCGGTGCGGCGCTCATTCTCGCCGGTTCCCGCGCCCGCGAAGCGCGCCGCGCCGGTCTGCTCCTCACGCCACTCGGCGAATTCTCGTTCATCATCGCCCAGCTCGGCGTCTCCACCGCCGTGCTGCCGGAACGCTACTATCCCGTCGCCGTCGGGGTCTCGATCCTCACCGTGCTGCTGATGCCGGTGGTCAACCGCAACGCCGCCGCCATCCTCGATTTCATGGAACGCATCGAGCCGTCGTGGCTCACCCGAACCTTCGATGCCTATCACGGCTGGCTGCAACAGGTGCAGTCCCAGCCCACGAGTTCCGTCGCTTGGAAACTCATCCGCGGCCGCCTCGTCCAAACCGGCGTCGAGGTCCTCTTCGTCACCGGCGTGATGGTGTTTTCGCGCCAACTGCTCGAACTGCTGCTGCGCAACGCCAGCGCCTTCGGCCTCGATCCGGACCTGACGGTGTGGGTTTTCTGGAGCGTCATCGCCGTCATCGCCCTCGTGCCGATCGTCGCCATCTGGCGCAATCTGGCCGCCATCGCCATGATCGTCGCGGAAAGCGTCGGCGGCGCCTCGCGCCTGCCCGCCGCCGTCGTGCGCAATGCCCTCACCGGCATCATCGCCGTCGTCCTCGGCATCTGGCTCTACGCGCTGCTGCCCTTTGACCAGCTCGGTTTCTGGGGCTGGGCCGCGATCGCCGCCGCCGCCGCCGGCGTCGTCGCCGTATTCTCCCGCAAGCTCATCTACTGGCACAGCGAATGGCAGACTTCCATGCGCGAGGTCCTCGCCGAAGATCCCCAGGCCGCCGGCGCCGCCGCCGACCGCGCCGCCCGCGGCAAACGCCAGCAGGACCTCGAGCAATGGGATGTCCACCTCGCCGAAACCGTCGTGCCCGACAAGGCGGCCTACGCTGGCCAGACCCTCGCGGAACTCGCCATCCCGACGCGCTTCGGCTGCGCCGTGCTCGAGATCGAACGCAACGGCCATGTCATCACCGCCGTCCGACCCGACGTCCGCATGTATCCCGGCGACAAACTTCTCCTCATGGGCCAGACCGATCAGTTGAAGGCCGCGAGCGATTTCCTCCTGCGCGCACAGGCCGCCGGCAGCGATCAGTCCGACGAGTTCCGCGGCTCCGTCCTCGAAACCTTCACCATCCCCGCCGGCCCCAACACCGGCCGCCCGCTCGCCGAGCTGAAACTCGCCCAGCTCACCGGCACGCGCGTCGTCGGCATCGAACGCGAAGGCCACAAGATCATCGCGCCTTCCGGCGCCGAACGCCTGGAGGCCGGCGACAACGTTCTCGTCGCCGGCACCATCGCCGAAATCAAGGCGTTCCGCCGCTGGCTCGCCACGGCCTGAAACACCGCGCCACGCCGCGCCGCCTCACGGCGCCATCGTGCGAATCGAGCCGTCCGCCTCGTGGAACAGCTCCTGCACCTTCACGCTGCGCTTGTAGGACACGCCGCCCGACAGCGACGCATCGTGATAATACAGCCACCAGCGCCCGTCGAATTCCACGATCGAGTGGTGCGTCGTCCAGCCGCTCGGCGGCGTCATCAACGTGCCGCGAAACGTGAACGGCCCCGTCGGCCGATCGCTCGTCGCATACACCAGCAGGTGCGTGTCGCCCGTCGAATACGAGAGATAATAGGTTCCGGCATGCTTGTGCAGCCACGGCCCCTCGAAATACCGCCGCGTCGTGTCGCAGCCTTTCAAGGGCGCGCCCGCGGCATCCACGATGCGCAGGTCCTGCGGCGGCGCCGCGAACTGCAGCATGTCGGCCGTCAGCGGCGCGATCTTCGGACAGATCGCCGGCGTCTCGTCGAGCGGCTCCTTCGCGTCGGCCACGAAACGCCCCGTCGTCCAGCACTGGAGCTGCCCGCCCCAGATCCCACCGAACAACAGGTAAAACTCCCCGTCATCGTCGCGAAACACGCACGGATCGATGCTGAAGCTGCCCTTGATCGGCGCTGGCTCCGCCTTGAACGGCCCCTCCGGCCGCGCCGACGTCGCCACGCCGATCCGGAACACCCCTTCCTTGTCGCGCGCCGGGAAATACAGGTAGTATCGACCGTTTCGATACGCCGCATCCGGCGCCCACATCTGCCGCTCCGCCCAGGGCACGTCGCGCACGTGCAGCGCCTCCCCGTGATCGGTCGCCGGACCCTCGGGATGCTCCTGCGACAGGATGTGATAATCCGTCATCGCATACTGATCGCCCAGATCGTTCTCCACCGCATCCACCTCCCGGTCGTGGGAAGGATAGACGTAGATCTTGCCTTCAAACACGTGGGCCGATGGATCGGCCGTGAACAGATGGGTGACGAGCGGTTGTTTGTTCATGATGAATTCGAGCTGATGGACGCCCTCAACCTCTCCATCGCCGCGCCTTTGGCAAGGCGCGCCCGCCCGCCATTTCATTCTCACTTTTGCGTGCCACCGCTCTCGCAAAAGCACGGCGCCGCGGTCCCCCGTTGACGCCCCGCGGCCGTCATTAACGGTAACGTTCAGCGAAACCTCGCAATCCGCCGGCTTTCTTCCGACGCTGCGCCCCGCTTCTTTTTCACCTCACCTCACCCCTCATGGCTACCCTCGACTGGATCATCGTTGGCGCATACTTCATTCTGCTGGTGGGCATCGTCCGCTGGTCTTCGCGACGGCAGGCGACCTCGACCGACTACTTCCTCGCCGGCCGCGAAATCGGCTGGTTCGTGGTCGGCTGTTCCCTGCTCGCCTCCAACATCGGCTCGGAACACATCGTCGGCCTCGCCGGCAACGGCGCGTCCAGCGGCATGGCCATGGCCCACTGGGAACTGCACGCGTGGATCATGCTGCTGCTCGGCTGGGTCTTCGTGCCGTTCTATTACCGCTCCGGCGTGTTCACCATGCCCGAGTTCCTCGAGCGCCGCTTCAACGCCCGCACGCGCTGGGCGCTCTCGATCGTCTCGCTCATCGCATACGTCTTCACCAAGGTCTCCGTCACCGTTTACGCCGGCGCGATCGTGTTCCAGGCGCTGCTCCCCGACACCTTCGGCTCGCCGGAAAACGCCTTCTGGATCGGCGCCATCACGACCGTCGTCCTCACCGGCGTCTATACTGTATTCGGCGGCCTCCGCGCCGTCGTTTACACCGAGGTCGCCCAAACCGTCCTCCTCCTCGGCGGCTCGGTGTTCATCACGTTCTTCGCCCTCGGCAAACTCGGCGGCTGGGGCGAACTCCAGGCGACACTCGCCGCCGACCCCGCGCGCTTCGCGCTCTGGCGCCCGCTCTCCGATCCCGAGTTCCCCTGGCTCGGCGTGATGATCGCCTCACCCATCATCGGCATCTGGTATTGGTGCACCGACCAATACATCGTCCAACGCACCCTCGCCGCGCGCAACCTCACCGAAGCCCGCCGCGGCGCGATCTTCGGCGGCTTCCTCAAGGTCCTTCCCGTTTTCCTGTTCCTCATCCCCGGCATGATCGGCTTCGCCCTCCACCAAAAGGGCCTGCTGCCCCTCGTCACCGACGCGGCCGGCAACGTCCGCGGCGACGCCGTCTTCCCGACCATGGTCTCCACCCTCCTGCCCGAGGGTCTCCGCGGCATCGTCGTCGCCGGCCTGCTGTCCGCGCTGATGAGCTCCCTCGCCTCGCTGTTCAACTCCTGCGCCACGCTCTTCACCGTCGACATCTACGCCAAGCTCCGCCCCGGCCGCCCCGACCGCGAACTCGTGCGCGTCGGCCGGATCGCGACCGGCGTCGTCGTATTCCTCGGCCTGCTCTGGATTCCCGTCATGCCGCTCGTCTCGAAAGGCGGCCTCTACGCCTACCTCCAATCCGTCCAGGGCTATCTCGCGCCGCCGATCACCGCCGTGTTCCTCCTCGGCCTCTTCGTCAAACGCATCAACGCCCGCGGCGCGTTCACCGGTCTCCTCGTCGGCTTCATCCTCGGCCTCACTAAACTCATCGTGCAGGCCC
>JAEYYL010000417.1 GCA_023430825.1 Verrucomicrobiota bacterium
TGGGGGGCGGGGGGGGGCCGTCCCCGCCGGCGGCGCTTCAGTTGCATCCGGTGTTGCGTTCGAGTTTGGAGTTGGTGTCCGCCAAGGCGACGGACAAGCGGATCGAATTTCGGACAGATTTCCGGGCGGATCCGGACGGGGTGTTCACGGATGCCTCTGCGGCGAAACAGGTGCTGCTCAACTTGTGCTTCAATGCGATCCAGGCGGTGGAAACGCAGGCGGAAAATCGCTGGATCAAGGTGTCGACCCGACGTCTCAACCAGACGATCGAAGTGGCGGTGGAAGACAGTGGGCCGGGAATCGCACCGAGAATCCGACCGTATTTGTTTCAACCGTTCCAATCGACCAAGTCCTCCGGCTTCGGATTGGGTTTGGCGATCTGCAGCGATATTCTCACGGGGCTCAACGCCCGCATTTCGGTTGATCCGTCGACGCCGGGTCGTGGCGCCGTTTTTCGCATCGTTTTTCCATGCCAAGCCTCGTGATTCTCGCCACCGGCGACAAGATGCTCGCGGATTCCTGGGAGCGGCAGCTGCCCCCCGGGCGGATGGCGATGCGTTTGACGCCGGACGATTTCCCGATGGGAACGTCGCCCGGTTTCTCGGCGGTGATCGTGCTGGATGCGGCGGCGGAGATCTCGCTGCCGCCGGCGCTGGTGCGGTGTCCGACCATTTATGTGGGCGAGCCGCGGAGTCTGCCGTTCGAGCAGGCGCGGCTCGCGGGGCGGGCGCGCGTCTATCTTTCCTATGAGGAGAGTGCGACGCGGCTGGTGGAGCTGCTGCCGTTGGTGGAGGAACTGGCGGAGAAGCAGTCGATGGTGGATTTGTTGACGGAGAAGACCCGGCGGATCGAAGCGGTGCGCGCGCCGGTGCGCAACGGCGTGGGCGACACCTCGGAGTTGTGGGATTTTCTCGAGGGCGCGGTGGAAAATCTGGATACGCGCGACCGGTTGATCGCGGAGTTCCGGCGGGCATCGCGTTATTTGCTGCGGGCTTCGCACGCGGTTTTTTTCCTGCGCGAGGCGGACGGATTTCGGGCGGATCGCGGCACGTCGTTTTTCGCGGCGGACGATCCGTTGGTGGCGTTTCTCGAGAACTATCCGGCGGTGATCGACGGTGCGCACTGGCATAGCCCGGCGGATCCGGTGGCGGAGCTGGCGGTGCGAAACCGGCTGGCGTTGTGGGGTGCGCGGCTGCTGGTGCCGGTGCACGACAACGGCCGGCTGCTCGGCTTGATCGCGCTCGGCATTCGCGACGACGGCCAGGTTTACGACGAGATGGATCATGCGCGCGCGATCTTCATTGCGCGGCTGCTCCGGCATTTTCTGGCGAAGTCGGCGCAGCTTTCGCGGCTGCATCAGCTGGCGGAGCAGGCGCGGGTCGGGGCGAAGTATCTGCCGAGCACGCTCGTGTTGGCGGCGGATGAGGCCGCGCCCCGGCAGGTGCCGATGGTGGTGCGCGAGCTGATTGGCCGGGTTCGCCGTGCGCGCGAGATTTGCCGGCTGGCGCCGAGTGCGGGGCAGCCGTTTCGCGCGAGTGCGGGCATGGTGGCCGAGACGGGTGGCGTATGGGCTTATTGGGAGGAGGCGAGCGAGGAGGTGCACGATGCCGCGGCGCGGCACCGGGTGAGCCGGCGCAATTTACTGGGCGAATTGGCGCTGACCCTCAGCCACGAATTGGGCAATTCGCTCGTGTCGCTGGCGACCTTCCGTCAGAGCAGCGCCGAGCAACCGCTGCCATCGGCATTGATCGACACGGTCAAGACGGACGTGGGAAAGCTCGAGGCGTTGAACCGCCATCTCGGGCTGATGCAGACGCTGCACGATGCGGGCGCGGAGCGGACCGATGTGCGCTACGTCGCGCAAACGGTAGGGCGGGCGCTCGGGATACGCGTGGACATCGAGCCCGACCCGGTGGTGTTGAACGTGAACCGGAAGCAGATCGAATTCTCGCTGAGTGCGTTGATTGAGACGATCGCGGAGAATCGGCGTGATCTGGGGTCTCGGGAGCTGTCGATGCAGGTGCGATCCACGGGCGCGGCGGCGGAGCTGACGGCGCTCTTTTCCATCAAAGGGCGGCAGCTCGAATTGGAGGGTATTCTGCCTGAGCCGGTGGAGGGCGCGGTGCCGAATCAAGGGCGGCTCGCGGTGTTCCTGGCCAAGGAGGTCCTGCGGCTGCATCATGGTGAGATTCATGCGGGGCCGGGGCTGGAAGGGACGGAGATCCTTATCTCGCTGCGGAGCCAATGACGCTGGAGGATCGAATTGCGAAATGGGCCGCGAGCCAGTCGGCGATCGAGGCCCTGGTTTTGATGGGTTCGCGGGTTCGCGCGAGCGACGACACGGTGTGGCGGCCCGATCCGCAGTCGGACTGGGATTTCCAGATTTTCACGTCGCAACCGGAGGCGTTTGAACAACCCGACTGGCTGCGGGGGCTGGGGGTCGAGGTCAAAGCATATGCGGTGCGACGCACCGCAATCGGATCAGTCCCGAAAATCGCGGTGTTGTTCGAAGGTGGAGAGGCCGATCTGGTGATCGTGCCAGTGGGGCCCTGGCGGCGCGCGCGGTGGCTGACGTTTCTCGGGCTGCACCGGTATTCCGCGCGGTTGCGCGCGCAGTTGCGCGATCTCGCCGTGGTGATCCGGCCGGGGTGGAAATTTCTCAAGGGCGTCGAGACGTGGGAGCCGTTTTATCGGCGGGTGGTGGCGGAGATCGACGATCCGCGCTTGAGTGATGCGGCGGTTCGTAACCTCGCCGAGAGCTTTGTGTGCGACATGGTCTGGACGCTGCGCAAGATCGAGCGCGGGGAGTCTCTGGCGGCGCAACGCATGCTCCACCGATCGCTGGTGGAGACGAATATCCGGCTGCTGCACGAATTGAAATTGCGCCGGCAGGAGCGGAGCTTTCCGGAGGCCCGGCGCGCCGAGCGCGTGCTGGCGGCGCATGAGCTGGAGTTGATTGCCACGAGCGCCGTGCCGGCGGCTGAATCGTTGCGGGCGGCGGTGGACAAATGTGCGGCGAGTTGCCGCGAACTCGCGGGACAACTGGTCGGTGAGAGCTGGCGCTGGCCGGCGTTGTGAGCGCGGACGGCGGACGACGACGAGACGTTACCGCGACTGGAAGAGGTCGGCGATGACGTCTTCGAGCGGGACGTCCTCGATCGTGATGTCGGCGACGGGGCCGGCGGCGAGGATGCGCTGCGATACGGCGACCACCTGGTCGCCGGGGACGTGCAGGGTGACCTCGCCGTCGGGCGAAACGGTGCCCTTGTCCTCGGCCAGATCGACCAGCGCGGGAAACGTGCTCTCGACCGGGCGAAACTTGATGATCTTTTTGCGCGCGCCGCTGGTGCCCTCGAGGCGGGCGAGCGCGCCGTCGTAGATCTTGGTGCCCTTGTGGATCACGATCACGCGTTCGCAGAGTTCCTTGATGTCGGCCATGTAGTGGCTCGTGAGGAGAATCGTGACGCGGTGGCGGCGGTTGTAGTCGCGGAGAAAGTTGCGCACCGCCTTTTGCGAAACGACGTCGAGCCCGATCGTGGGCTCGTCGAGGAAGAGCACGCGCGGGCGATGCAGCAGCGCGGCGATCAATTCCATCTTCATGCGTTCGCCGAGCGAGAGTTCGCGAACCATGACATTGAGCTTCGCGCGGACATCGAGGAGATCGACGAGCTCATCGAGCGTGGCCTGGAACTGATCGGCGGGGAGCGCGTAGATCGCACGGAAAAGATGAAAGGACTCGATCGCGGGGAGGTCCCACCAGAGCTGATTTTTCTGGCCGAGCACGAGGGCGAACAGGCGGCGGTAGGCGTTTTCGCGGCGGGTCGGATCGAAGCCGGCGACGCGCGCGGTGCCGCTCGTCGGGTAGATCAGGCCGGAGAGCATTTTCAACGTGGTCGTCTTTCCGGCGCCGTTGGGGCCGAGAAAGCCGACGAATTCGCCCTCGGCGATGTCGAAGGAAACGTCCTTCGCGGCGGCCGTCTCCTCGAACTGGCGGTTGAAGAGTCCCTTCACGCCGCCCCAGAATCCCGGCTGTTTCTTGTAGGTGCGGAAAACGCGGGTGAGCTGGCGGACTTCGATCATGCAGCGAAAGATTCAGCAGGCGGAAAAAGGGCGCCAGTCGAAAGGGGGGCGGAAAATCGCGAAAATCAGGCCACGCCGATGCGGCCGTAATCGAGCACGCTGTGGCTGATGTGGCCGGCGGCGAGTGCGGCGCGGTCGGTGAACGCATCGGGCGGCGAGAGATCGTCGCCATGGCGAAACACGAGCCGGTGCGTGCCGTCGTCGGCGGCGGGACTGAACAAACCGGGCACCACGACTTGCGCGGGCACGGTGCGACGCACGGCGGTGTCGGCGCGGCAGCCGAGGGGAAAGTTGACGTTGTGCACGATCCATTTTCGCGGCGGCGTGGCCGCGAGGAGTTCGGGGGCGAGACGCGCGGCGTGCTGCGCGGAGATTTTCAGCGTCGCGAGCAGCGGTGCATCGGGCATGCCGCCGGCTTCTTTCAAGCGGTCAAAAATTTCGAAGGACAGATCCTGCGAGAACGCGATCGCCGGCAGGCCGTGGAGCGCGCCCTCCCACGCGCCGGCGACCGTGCCGCTGGCGATGATGAAGCCGAGCGAGGCGTTGAGGCCCACGTTGATGCCGCTGATCACGCCGTCGACGGGCGCCGGGAGAAGGTGCGCGATCGCGATGTTGACGCAGTCGCTCGGCGTGCCGTCGACGACCCAGGTGTCGCAGCCGAGTCCGCGGTCGGACACGCAAGCGTGCACAGGGCGGTGCTTGGATTTAGCCGCGCCGATCCAGCTTTGCTCGCGTTTGGGTGCCACGACGGAAATTCGGTGGCCGGTGGCGCGGAGCGCGTTGACGAGTTCGTGAAGGAACGGGCTTTCAATCCCATCGTCGTTCGTGACGAGAAAATGCATGGAGAGTTGCCCACGAAACAGACGAAAGCGCGGCAGGTGAAGCGTGGAAATGGGGGGCGGGCGTTTTACGCCGATGTGCAAATGAGCGGGTGAACCCAAAGGCTGAGAAATTAGTTCTTGGTAGGGAGGCGTCTCGCCGAGCCGTCACTTCTCAAGGGCGGGCGATATGAACGTCGGCACGAAAAAGCCGGAGCGCGCGAGGCGGCTCCGGCTGGGAGGGAGAGGCGAACAGTGTTCGCCGCGGATGAAAGGGGCGGGTCGGAGACCCACCCTACTATTCGGCGGCGGGCGCGGCCTCGGGCGCCGGCTGGCCGCCCTGGGCTTCGAGTTCCTTCATCGCGGCCTTGCGGCTGAGGCGAACCTTGCCGCTGCGCTCGTCGATGCCGATGCACTTCACGGTGATCGAGTCGCCCATCTTGACGACGTCTTCGGTGCGGCGCACGCGGAAGTCCGCGAGTTCGCTGATGTGGCAGAGGCCTTCCTTGCCGGGCGTGCACTCGACGAAAGCGCCGAACTCCTTCACGCCGGTGACGCGGCCGGTGTAGATTTTGCCGACTTCGATCGGGGCGCCGCCGCCGCCTCGGCCGTCGCGACCACCACCACCGCCGCAGAGGCCGTCGATCTCCTGGATCGCACGGTTCATGGCGTCGGCGTTGTTGGAATAAATGAAGACCTTGCCGGAATCGTCCTCGGCGATGTCGATCTGCGCACCGGTCGTTTCCGTGATGCGGCGGATCGTCTTGCCGCCGGGCCCGATGAGCAGGCCGATCTTTTCGGGATCGATCTGGATCGTCTGGATGCGGGGCGCGAAGGCGCTGAGGTCGGCGCGCGGCGCGGGGAGCGACGCGAGCATGACCTTAAGGATTTCGACGCGGGCGTCGCGGGCCTGGAAGATCGCGGCTTTGGCGATTTCGAAGGGGAGGCCGTTGATCTTGAGATCGAGTTGGAAGCCGGTGATGCCCTTGGTCGTGCCGGCGAGCTTGAAGTCCATGTCGCCGAAGTGGTCTTCCTCACCGAGAATGTCGGTGATGGTCGTCCACTTCGCGATGGAGCCGTCGGCGGCGGTCTCGGTCATGAGGCCGCAGGAGATGCCGGCGACGGGCGCGATGATCGGCACGCCGGCGTCCATGAGGGCGAGACACCCGCCGCAGATGGAAGCCATCGAGGTCGAGCCGTTCGACGCCATGATCTCGGAGACGACGCGGATCGAGTAGGGGAACACGTCCTCAGGCGGGAGCACGGGAACGAGGGAGCGTTCGGCGAGCGCGCCGTGACCGATTTCGCGGCGGCCCGGGCCGGTGAAGCGGCCGGTTTCGCCGACGGAGAACGGCGGGAAGTTGTAGTGCAGCAGGAAGGACTTGGACTTCACGCCGCCGGTGAGGGCGTCGAGGTCCTGGGCTTCCTTCGTCGGCCCGAGGGTGACGATCGCGATGTTCTGCGTGTCGCCGCGCTGGAACATGGCGGAACCGTGAACGCGCGGGAGGACGCCGACCTGCGCCTGGAGCGGGCGGAGGGATTTCGCGTCGCGGTTGTCGGCGCGGACGCCGCGGCTGAGCACGGTCTGGCGGTAGGCTTTGTATTGGAGGTCTTCGAAGACGACGTTGAGGTCGACATCGGTGAACTTGCCTTCGCCGAGCTCGGTGGTGAGAGCGACCTTCGCTTCTTCCTTGAGGACTTTGACGGCGGCGCTGCGGGCGGCTTTTTCCTTGCCGAAGATGGCTTCGGCGAGGCGCTCGGCGGGGACGACGCGCTCGATGATGGCGCGGGCTTCGGGCGTGGCGCCGACGAGGGCGAAGGTGGCCTTCGGTTTGCCGCACTGGGCGACGAGTTCCTTGATAGCCTTGATGATCGGTTGAATCGATTGGTGACCGAACTCGAGGGCTTCGATGAAACGCTCTTCCGAAATCTGGTCGGCGGAGCCCTCGATCATGAGCATGTCTTTTTCGTTGCCGACGTAGATCAGGTCGAGCGACGAGGCGAACATCTGCTCGATGGTCGGGTTGGCGACGAACTGGCCGTCGATCTCGGCGACGCGGACGGCGGCGATCGGCCCGTTCCACGGAATGTCGGAGATGGCGAGGGCGGCGCTGGCGCCGTTGACCATCGGGATGTCTGCTTCGTTGATCTGGTCGGCGGAGAGGAGCTGGCCGATGATCTGGACCTCGTTGAGGAAGCCTTCGGGGAAGAGCGGGCGGCAAGGGCGGTCGCAGAGGCGCGACGTGAGGATTTCTTTTTCAGACGGACGGCCTTCGCGTTTGAAGTAACCGCCGGGGAAGCGGCCGGCGGCGGCGTATTTCTCGCGGTAGTCGACGGTGAGCGGGAAGAAATCCTGGCCGGGGCGCATGTTTTGCGCGACGCAGGCGGTGACGAAGACATTGGTCTCGCCGACCGCGACATTGACGGCGCCGTTGGCGAGCTGGGCGATGGAGCCGGTGGAGAACGTGATCCCGAGTTCGGGGACCGTGACGGAGTATTTCTGATTCATGCTAACGATTTCGTTTTTCGGATGCGGACATTGCGTCTGCGGATGAGACGAACGCGGCCAGCGACGCAGGACTGGGGACGGTTCGGGGCTTCCAGGAAAGGAAGCAGCGGCAGCGCTGGGCGCGGCACGCGGGGTAAACGGATTCTACGAATCCACTTTGGTCTCCTCGCTCTGACGCGAGAGATTTCCGTTTGGCGCCCCGGGGCGGCGGGGAAAAGCGCGTTGGGGACAACGCGCTCCACCTTGAGCAACAAACGGAAATGTCCCGGTCGGAATTCGAGTGTCGTAACGACAACGGGCGACCCGCGGATCGGGTCGCCCGTGTGACGGAGAGTGGTTACTTGCGGAGGTTCAGCTTCTGCAGAATTTCGGTGTATTTCGGCAGTTCGTGCTTCTTGAGATAATCGAGAAGCTTGCGACGACGGCTGGCCATTTGCAGGAGACCGCGGCGCGAGTGGAAGTCCTTGCGATGCGTGCGCAGGTGCTCGGTCAAGTGATTGATGCGGGCAGTGAGCAGAGCGATTTGAACTTCGGACGAGCCGGTGTCCTTTTCGTGAGTCTTATACTGAGCGATGATTTCGGGTTTAACGACGGTGGTAGACATGGTTTATAGGTTGAACTGCACGATTGTAGGGGGACTTTGCAGGCCCCGTGCCACCCGCCTTTCCGCGATCGAAACCGCGGTCGAGCCGGCGTCACCGTTCCAACCCCGAGGAGTCGGGGCCAATCATGGTGGAGGTCCGCAACCGGCGGACTTTCACTGACGCAAGGGCGGAGATTCGGCAACGCGGCGGGGCGGAGCAAGAGCAAATTTTGCGGGGCAAAATTTGCTGTTGGGTTCCGGGTTCAGGGTTCCGGGTTCCGAGTCGGAGTAGAACGAAGCGCCCGAAAGTTGCAAAGCGCGAGAAGGTCATCGCAGCGCACAACCCGGAACTCGGAACCCTGAACCCGGAACTGGCCGCGCAGCGGCGCTAGCCGGCGCGGAGGTTGAGGGATTTGACGTGTTCGCAGCCGGGGAGTTGGCGGATTTTGGTCACGATCTGCTCGCGGTGGTGGAAAAGTTCGTTGCGGACAACGGAGTGACTGGCGAGGACGAGGAGGCGGTTGCGCTCGATGGTGACGGCGTGCGAATAGGTGGCATTGGCGACGCCGACGATGTCGCGCCAGTGATCGCGAATCGTTTGCTCGGCGGATTCGCGGCCGATGTGGTGCTTGTTGAGGAGTTGCTCGACGAGCGTGGCGAGCGGCTGGGTGGGGCGTTTGACCGAGCGACGCGGGTCTTCCGGCGTGAGGCCGCCGCGCAAATCGCCGACGAGTTCCTCGGCGAGTTTGCTGAAGGTGTGCGGCTGGTCGGGCATAGAGAAGACTAAGACGAAATTTCTTTAACCACGGATGAACACGGATGGACAGGGATTCCGGACTTGGGTCGCGGGGTCGATGGTTTGAATCCGTGTTGATCGGTGTTCATCCGTGGTCGAGAAAGGATCGGCAGAATTGAACCACGAATGGACACGAAGGGACACGAATCCGATCCGGAGGGCTCGCGGCTCGAGTCAGCTATTCGTGTGAATTCGTGTCCATTCGTGGTTAATGGATCGACGCGAATCAGGCGCTGACGGTCTGGCCGTCGTAGAGGTTTTTGTAGAGCGGGCTCGTGGCATAGACTTCGGCGTGGGAGCCGGTGGCGATGAGTTCGCCGCGGTCGAAGACGAGGATCATCGAGGCGTCGCGGATCGTGCTGAAACGATGCGCGATGATCAGGACGGTCTTGCCGACGACGAGTTTCTTGAGGGCCTCCTGGATCAGTTGCTCGCTCTGGGAATCGAGGGCCGAGGTGGCTTCGTCGAGGATGAGGATCGGGGCGTTGCGGAGGAAGGCGCGCGCGAGGGCGATGCGCTGTTTTTGTCCGCCGGAGAGGAGCGCGCCGCGTTCGCCGACGATGGTGTCGTAGCCTTGCGGGAGGGTGCGGATGAAATCGTCGGCGTGGGCGTCGAGGGCAGCGGCAACGACTTCGTCGCGCGTGGCACCCTCGCGGCCGAGGAGGAGGTTGTTGAAAATGGTGTCGTTGAAGAGCACCGGGTCCTGAGAGACGATCGCGATGTTGCGACGGAGATCGGCGAGGCGGAGGGCGCGAACGTCGTGGCCGTCGATCGTGACGGAACCGGAGCCGACCTCGTAGAAGCGCGGGACAAGGTTGGCGAAGGTGGTCTTGCCGGCGCCGCTGGGGCCGACGAGCGCGCAGACGGTGCCGGCGGGGATGGAGATGGAGGCGTCGCGGAGGACGGGTTCGCCGCCATTGTAGGAGAAGGTGACGCGGTCGAAGGCGAGGTCCCCGCGTATCCGCCCGATGGAGACGGGGTGGACGGGATCAGCGATGGCGACGGGGGCGTGAAGAATGGGTTCGAGGCGGTCGAGGGCGGCGGCGCCGCGCTTGAGGTCGGAGTTGAGATAGCCGAGTTTTTTGATCGGCTCGTAGCACATGTAGAGCGCGGTGAGGACGCTCATCAGGGCCGCGAGGGAAACGCCGCTACGATAGGCGAAGACGAGGGTGAGCGCGATGCCGAGGGCGGAGATGATCTCGATGGTGGGGTTGAGGGCCTGGGCGTATTTGACGATTTTGAGCTGGGCGGTGAGGAGCGCGTGGGTGGTGGCGCGAAAGCGGTCGGTGGTGCGTTGCTCGAGGTTGAAGGCGCGGACTTCGCGGGCGGCGGCGAGATTTTCGGTGACCTGGGACGAGAGGGAGCCGATCTGCGCCTGCGCCTGGTGCGCGCGACGAAGGATTTTGCGGCCGACGTAGCGCACGGGAAACACGCACAGCGGGATGATCGCGAGGCACACGACGGCGAGGCCGACGCCCTGCGAGTGGACGGCGGTCCAGGCGACGTAAACGATGGCGCCGACCAGCGTGAGCGGATGTTTGATGCCCTCGTTGGCGAGGGCCGTGATCACGGTTTGGACCTGTTGGGCGTCGTTGATGACGCGGGCAGCGATGTCGCCGGCGGGGTGTTTTTGCAGGTCGGCCAGGGGCAGAACCTGGAGTTTGCGGAAATATTCGAGCCGAAGGGCTTCGAGCGTGCGCGTGCCGATGAGTTGGAAAAGATACGAGCTCGCGTAGCCGGAGAGGCCGCGGATGACGAAGAGCGCGGGAACGAGCATCGCGAGCTGGATGACTTCACGCAGCGGGAGGTTGCGTTCTTCCGCTTCGAAGATCGGGCCGAATACTTCGCGGATGATGAGCGGCATCCCGAAACCGCTGGCGGCTGAAAATACGCAGAGGCAGATCAGCGCCGCAAAGAGGTGCATGCGCAGCGGGCGCAGGTAGCGGAAATAGGGGCGGAAGCGGCGCATGAAAGAGGGAGCGATTGAACGGGCGCGCGCGGCGGCCTTCCACCTCAATCTTTGGAGGCGCGGACGTCGAGGGCGTCGCGGAGACCGTCGCCGAGGAAGTTGAGCGAGAAGAGCGTGAGCGAAAAGAGGCCGCCGGGGAAAACGAGGAGCCACCAGAATTCCTCCATTTTTTCGGCGCCGTCCTTGATGAGCACGCCCCAGGAACTCATCGGCGGTTGCACGCCGAGGCCGAGAAAACTCAGGAACGCTTCGAGCAGCATGACGGCGGGGATCGTGAGCGTGGTGTAAACGATGATCGGGCCGAGGATGTTTGGGATCATGTGGCGGAAGATGATCCGTCGACGGCTGAGGCCCAGCGCGCGCGCGGCCTCGATGTAGTCCATTTTCTTCAACGAGAGAATCTGTCCGCGCACGATGCGGGCCATCGTGAGCCATTCCACGGCGCCGATGGCGAAGAAGAGCAGGACGATGTTTCGCCCGAAGAGAACCATCAGCAGGATGACGAAGATCGTGAAGGGCAGCGCGTAAAGGATGTCGACGAGGCGCATCATGACGGTGTCGAGCTTGCCGCCGAAGAAGCCGGCGATCGCGCCGTAGGTGACGCCGATGGTGAGCGCGACGAACGTGGCGACGAGGCCGACGAGGATCGAGATGCGTCCGCCGATGAAGAGGCGCACGAGGAGATCGCGGCCGAGTTGATCGGTGCCGAGCCAGTGTTCGGGGGTGGGCGGGCTGAAGGTGTTGAGGAGGTTTTGCTCTTCGTAGCCATAGGGGCTCAAGAGCGGGCCGATCAGGCAGGCGAGAACGATGAGGATCAGCGCGCCGCCGCCGAAGAGGGCGAGGCGGTTCTTGCGGAGGCGGTGCCACGCATCGCTCCAGAGCGACGTGCCGCGCTCGAGCTGGGCGGGCGTGACGCCGGCGGGCGGGAGGGATTGGGGCGAAAGGGAGACCATCGGAATTACCGCCCGCGAATCACGCGAACGGGCGCGAATGAAGAAGGTTTTGATT
>JAEYYL010000191.1 GCA_023430825.1 Verrucomicrobiota bacterium
CCCCTTCACCCCTTGGCCCACTCGCTCCAGCAGCGCACGCAACCGCCGGCCCATCGCCTCGCCCGCGTCCTTCACCGCCTGGATCGTCTCCCGCTGCGACTGCTCGTCGAAGCTCACGATCCGCCGATACCAAAAGACCCGCAGACTATCCAGCCGCGCCGTCCAGCTCCGGTCCAGCCGCCGCTCCAGCGTCGCCTCGCCCCGCGTCTCATCCTGCGCGCTCCCCGCCGCCCCCGGGGTCGGATCGGCCCGCAACCACATCCCCGTCGCCGCATCGAACACCTCGCACCACGCATGCGCATCCGAGTTTCGCAGCGTGAAATTATTCGAGTAGCCATTCCACGACCCGCCGCGAAACCCCGTCACCACGCGCGCCGGAATCCCCGCCGCCCGCGCCAGCATCGTCAGCGAACCGGCAAACAACTCGCAATGTCCGCCTTCCTCCGACCCCAGCCAGCGCACCAGCGGATCGCCCTCGCCCGCCGGAATCCGCGGCTGCAACGAATACGCGTGCCGCCGCCCCAGCCACGCCTCCGCCCGCCGCACGAATTCCTCCACGGCGATCCCCGCGCCCCCGATCTCCGCCACCACGCGCTCCAGCGCCGCGACGTCCTCCTCCCCGACATTCAGCCGCCGCATCGTCGCCGCCGCACTGCCCCCATTCTCCAACACCTGCGCGAAGCCGCGATCCGGCCACCGCGCGCTGTGATCCATCCCCGCCACGCGATACGCGGTCATCGTCACCGGATCGTCCCGCAACGCCAGCACGCCCATCCCCCACCCATACCGGTAATTCTGACGCTCGTTGAACACCAGTAACTCGAACCGCCCCAGCAGCGGCAGATACCGGCTCACCCCCGGCTCCAGATAAAACGTCCACTGCGCCGCCCCGCTGCTCCCCCGCCTCCGCCCGCCCCGCACCGCCATCCCGCCCTGCTCCGCTCCCAGCGCCGCCCGCCGCTCCGTCGACAGCCGAAACGTCCCTTCGCGATACTCGTCCAGCACCAGCATCCGCCAGTAAGGCGACGTCGGAATCGCCGTGCGATCCGACACGTCCACCCGCAACGCCACGCTCTCGTCCAGCGTGATCTCCGTCACGTCGCCGAACTTGATCGTGTCGCTGAACCCCGAAAGCGCCTTCTTCGAAATGAACCGCTCCAGGAAAAAACTGTTCTCCAACTGAAAGCGCGGGATCGCCAGGAACAGCAGCCCCGACACCACCACCAGCCCGCCGAACATCGCTCCGCCCAGCGCCACCACGCGCCAGTGCGTCGCCGCCCGCACGCGCCCCAACAACCGGCCCCACCGCACCTGCCGCGCCCACCCCGGCACCTCCCCCGCCCCGGGCTGCTCTCCGTCCTCCGTTTTTCGTTCTCCGCCTGCCGCCAGCGTGATCGTCAACAGGAACGCCAGCGCGCACGCCGTAAACAACAGGATGTGCACCGCAAACGTCAGCGACACCGACAACACGCCCGCCACCACCACCAGAAACAACCCCAGCACGATCACCTGCAGGTCGTCCCGCTTCTGCCGGTAAATCAGCGCCCGATACAGCAGCAGCAGCAAATCCAGCCGCACCATCGCCGGCAACAGCTCGCCGGAAATCCACAGGTCCGCGGAGAAAAACGCCGCGATGAACGGAAATGCCAGCCGATGCACCCAGCGCGACACCCGCGCCGGCCAGTCCGGCCGTATCGACATTCCCACGACAACCCCCGCCGTCAGCCCCATCAGCCACCACGCCCCGACCTCGAGATAAAACACCGTCGCGAGCGAGACGAGCATCACCACGCCGCCCAGCAGCCACCTCAACTGCTGCAGTTCGTCGCCCGACAACTGCGCGCGCCCTTTCGCTCCGTTCATCATGCCGCCGCCAGCCTCCGTCCTTCCAGCAGCGCCACCACCCCGCGCGGCCCGTCCGCCGTGAATGTCACCAGATTTCTGCGCCGCGCACTCTCCCGCGGCGCGTCCGCCTCCCCCTTCGTCGCCTCCCGGCGCACCAGCGCCAGCCGGTCGAGAAACGCCTCCAGATCGCGCACCTGCCGCACCGCGATCGGTGCCTCGTCATCCAGCGCCACGCTCGCCAGCCGTTGCGCGCGAAACAGATCCTCCGCCAGCGTCGCCGCAAAACCCACCAGCAATTCGAACTGCTCCGGCCGCGGCCACCGCCCCCCGCCCGTCTGCACCCACACCGCGAAGGTCGCCGCACTCTCCGCCGCAAACTGCCGCACCAGCAGCCGCCGGGACCGCGCGCTCGCCTTCCAGTGAATCAACCGGTGCGAATCCCCCGGCGCATAGCGCCGCAGCGCCAGCAGGTCGCTCCCGCCGCCCGCCCGCGCCACGCGTTCGCCGCCCGCCGGCCGCGCCGCCCCCACCGCCACCGCGCGCCGGTAATCCACCGGCGCCGGCCACACCACCGCCTCCTGCCGCAAACCCGCGCCGTAACTCTTCTTCAAAAAACCGAACGGAAACAGCGAGCCCACGCTCTCCAGTTCGACGCGCACGAGTCCGCGCTGCGCCGGCCGAAACGTCCATTGCAGCCGCGCTTCGCCCCCGGGATCGAGTCGCTCGCCCAGTGCCAGCGTCTCCCTCGCCAGTCCCTGCTCCGCTCGCGCCAGCACCGCCTTCACCTCGGCCCCGCGCGCCGTGAACGTCGTCTCCGCCCGCGCCACCTCCCCCGCCTCGACCGTCCGCGCCGACACCTCGAACCACAATCCATACGTCGGCAAAAATCGTTTTCCATTCCGCACGCCGAGCGTCACCACCGCCTCCTGCCCCACCCGCCACGGCGGCGCCGCTTTCATCCGCCAACCCACGCCGCGAAAATTCAGCGCCGACAATACCCCGCTCAAAATCAGGCACGCCAGCAGCAGCGCCAGCGTGATGAACAGGATGTTGTTCGAGGCATTGTAGGCCGCCGTGCCGATGCCCAACGACAGCCCGATCAACAACACGCCCGGCAGCGTCGGCAGAATCCGCCGCCGTCCCCGCGGATAAATCAAGGACCAGAGCAGCGCGCTCCAGCGGAAGCGACGACGCGGGTTTTCCGCTCCGGCGACCGCATTCCGTCGATGTTCGTCAACCGTGCTCATGCGCGCGCGAAAGCTCCAAACGCCAAGCACCAAGCTCCAATGAAACTTCAGATCCCAACCTCCAAGCTCCCCCCGAAAACCCACCTTCGATTATCACTTCCTTGGCCATTGCGGTTTGAAGCTTGGTCATTCTCTGGAGCTTGGATCTTGGTGCTTGGAGCTTTCGGCGCGGCGCTCATTGCGGCTCCCGAATCGCCCCCACAATCCGCCGCAGCGCCGCGCCGACCGTTCTCCGCTCCTCCAGCGCGTCGCTCGACTGCCGCGCCAGCCCGAGCCGGTGCGCGAGCGTCGGCAGCACCAGCGTCGTCACATCCTCCGGCAGCACGAAATCCCGGCCGTGCACCAGCGCGCGCGCCTGGGCCGCGATGCGCAGCGCCAGCCCGCCGCGCACGCTCACCCCCGCCCGAAACTCCGCCTCCGTCCGCGTCGCCGCCACGATCGCCAGCAGATACTCCAGCACGCTGTCCTCGACGAACACCCGCGCCGCCAGCGCCTGCAGCCGCAGCACGTCGTCGCGCGTGACCACCGGCTCGAGCGCAATCGCATCGTAGCTCGTCCGCGCCGTCCGCAGAATCTCCAGCTCGTCCTCGGTTTTTGGATACCCCATCTGCAGCCGCATGAGAAACCGGTCCATCTGGCTCTCCGGCAGCGGAAACGTCCCTTCGTAATCCACCGGGTTCTGCGTCGCGAACACCATGAACGGCGCGCCGGTCGCATGCGCCTCGCCATCCACCGTCACGCGCGCGCGATCCATCACCTCCAGCAGCGCCGACTGCGTCTTCGGCGTCGCGCGGTTGATCTCGTCCGCCAGCACGATGTTCGCGAACACCGGTCCCGGCTTGAACACGAACGCCTTCAACGTCTCGTCGTAAATCGCCACCCCCGTCACGTCGCTCGGCAGCAAATCGCTCGTGAACTGGATGCGCGAGAACGCACAATCCATCGAGCGCGCCAGCGTGTAGGCCAGCGTCGTCTTCCCCACGCCGGGTAAATCCTCGATCAGCAGATGTCCACCCGCCACGAGACCGATGAGCACGTCCTCGATGACGTCGTCCTTCCCCTTGATCGTGCGCCGCATGCTCGCACGCAGCCGATCCAATGCCTGCCTTGCCTCCGCCACCTCGCCGGCCGCCGCAATTTCGCTCATGCCCGCCAGCCTGCGAATCCCGTCCTTAGCGTCAAACCCCCGCCTTCGCCGCCTCCGGTGGAGGGCCGAGCTCCCGCGAGGCCGGCCCCCGCCCGGCCCCGCATGCCCTACGTTTTGCGGCCCCCCCGCCGATAACTCG
>JAEYYL010000202.1 GCA_023430825.1 Verrucomicrobiota bacterium
TATTGCTTGTCCTGCGTCGGCACGAAGCCGCTCGGGATGCTCTTGAACGAGAAGCCGGTGAACGCGAGCAGACCGACATAAACGAGCAGCGAGACGAGCGAGAACCGGATCAGCCGCGCGACGCCGCGCGAGTATTTCTGCGCCGACCATTCGAAAAAGCGGTTGAACGGACGGAAGAACCAGCCGAGCGCGCCGTCGATGATCCGCGTGAGCCGGTCCTTCGGCGCGTGATGATCGCGCAACAGCAGCGCGCTGAGCGCCGGCGAAAGCGTGAGCGAGTTGAAGGCGGAGATGATCGTCGAGATCGCGATCGTGATCGCGAACTGCTTGTAGAACTGACCCGTCAGCCCGGTGATGAACGCCGTCGGGATGAACACCGCCGAGAGCACGAGCGCCGTCGCCACGATCGGCCCGGTCACTTCGCGCATCGCCTGCTTCGTCGCTTCGAGCGGCGTTTTGCCGAGCGCGATGTTCCGCTCGACGTTCTCGACCACGACGATCGCGTCGTCGACCACGATGCCGATCGCGAGCACGAGTCCGAAGAGCGACAGCGCGTTGATCGAGAACCCGAGCGCGTGCATCGCCGCGAACGTGCCGACGAGCGACACCGGCACCGCCGCGAGCGGAATGATCGAGGCGCGCCACGTCTGGAGAAACAGGATGACGACGATGACCACGAGCACGATCGCCTCGAGCAGCGTGTGCACGACCGCCTTGATCGAATCGCGCACGAAGATCGTCGGATCGTAAACGATGTCGTAGTCGAGCCCGTCGGGAAAATTCTTCTTCAGCTCCGTCATCGTCGCGCGCACCGCGTCAGAGGTCGCGATGGCGTTGGAGCCCGGGAGCTGTGCGATCGGCAGCGCGACGGCCGCCTTGTTGTTGAGCAGCGAACGCAGCGCGTAGTCGGATGCGCCGAGTTCGAGCCGCGCGACGTCGCGCAGTTGCACGCGTTCACCATGCGCGCCGGTTTTCACCACGATCGCACCGAACTCCTCCTCGGTCGTGAGCCGGCCTTTCGTGTTGATCAGCAACTCGGTGTCGGTCGGGCGCGAAACCGGCTGCTGCCCAACGCCGCCCGCCGCCACCTGCACATTTTGCTCGCGAATGGCGGCGACCACATCGGACGCCGTCAGGCCTTTTGCCGCAACCTTGTTCGGATCGAGCCAGACGCGCATCGCGTAGTCGCCAGAGCCGAAGACGCGCACGTCGCCCACGCCGTTGAGCCGCGCGAGCACGTCGCGCACCTGGAGCGTCGCGTAGTTGCGCACATAGATGTCGTCGTAGCGGCCGTCGGGCGAAAAGAGGTGCACGACCATCAGCAAATCGGGCGAAGTCTTCTGCGTGACGACGCCGAGCCGGCGCACTTCCTCGGGCAGTTTCGGCAGCGCCTGCGCGACGCGATTCTGCACCTGCACCTGGGCGTTATCGAGATCGGTGCCGAGGGCGAACGTGATCGTGAGCGTCATCACGCCATCGCTCGTCGCCTGCGAGAACATGTAGAGCGAATGCTCGACGCCGTTGATCGCCTGCTCGAGCGGCGCGGCGACGGTGTCGGAAATCGTTTTCGGATTCGCGCCGGGATAGACCGCGCGGACCACGACGGTCGGCGGGACGACCTCGGGATACTCGCTGATGGGAAGCCGGGTGAGCGCGATCGCACCGACGAGGAAGATGACGATCGAAATCACGCCGGCGAAAATCGGGCGTTTGATGAAAAAATCGGAGAAGTTCATGGCGGGAGGCGGTGGGCGGGCAAAGCAGTGGCTGGAGCCGCGGGCAGGCGGTGAGAAGTAGGGCGGGTCTTCGACCCGCTCAGGATGGATTTCAGGATGGGCGCGTCAGAGACCCGCCCTACTCGGTCAGCGGCGCGCGACGGCGGAGTTCCTGGCGAAGGTGGCGGCGACGTTGGCGTCCTCGGGATCGACCTTCATCCCGGGACGCACGCGCTGGAGTCCGTTGACGATCACGCGATCGGTCGGCTCGAGCCCGGCCAGCACGACCCGCTTCCCGTGCACCGCGCCGCCGAGTTTCACGGTGCGATAAACCGCGGTGTTATCCTGGGCGACCGCGAGCACGAACTTTTGGCTTTGATCGGTGCCGATCGCGCGTTCGCTCACGAGCAGCGCCCGGCGCGGCGCGCTGATCGGAATGCGCACGCGGGCGAACAAACCGGGCACGAGCGCCTGGTCGGCGTTGGCGAACACCAGCCGCAGCCCGAGCGAACCGGTATCCGGATTCAACCGGTTGTCGGTCGATTCGATGTATCCGCGGCGCGGATATCCTTCTTCGTCGGCGAGCTGCATCTCGACGGGCACGCGGCCCTGCTCGACCGCGAGGCGGTTCTCGCGCAGCAGGCGGTTGAACTTCAGCAGCGTGCTCTCGTCGATGTCGGCATAGACGAACGCGTCGCCCTGCGCGACGATCGTCGCGAGCAGCGTGGCGTTGCCCGGCGCGCCGGAGACGAGATTGCCCGGCGTGATCAGCGCGCGGCCGATGCGCCCGTCGATCGGCGCGCGCACCTCCGTGTGTTCGTGATCGAGCTGCGCGGCGGCCAGCGCCGCGGTGGCCGACGCGAGCGCCGCATGCGCCTGGACAGCGCGCGAGCGGCGCGATTCGGCCTCCTCACTCGAAATCGCAGACGCGGCGAGCAGATCGTCCGCGCGCTTTGCCTCACGCTCCGCGATTTCGAACTGCGCCCGCGCCTGCTCCACCTGCGCGGTGGCGAGGTCGAGCTGCGCGCGATACCAGCGCGGATCGATCGTGAAAAGGACGTCGCCGCGCCGGACCAACTGGCCCGCCTGGAAACGAACCGCGTCGACGTGGCCCGACACCCGCGCACGCAGCTCCACCGTCTCGGTGGCGTCGACGCGTCCGGTGATCTCCTCGTATTCGGTGACGAGTTGTTGTTCGACCGATGCGATCGTGACCTTGGGCGCGGGCGGCGCCGCCGGCGCGGAGGAGGTTGTCGCGGAGTCATCCGCGGCGCGGACGCGGGTGATGGCGTAAGAACCGACTAGAACGGCGAGCGCGAGCGAAGGCAGGATCAACGCGAGGCGACGGCGGCGATGCAGAAACAAGCGGAACGAGGACGGGTTCGAGGAAGACATGGCGGAAACGGGAGCGAAGTGTGGTGGGTGGGTGGGTCAGGTGTGTTGGGAACTTGGATACAGAGGATGACGCACGCTCACTCGGGATAATGCGTGAGCGGCGGCTGCAGGCGGTCGATCGTCTCCGGCCGCCACAGGCGGTCCTTCTCGCGCTCCGCCTGCTCGGCCTTCGAGAAGGCAGGCACCAGGCGGAAGGTGGGCGCCGGAGGCGTGCGGCTGAACTTCGGGTCAGCACCCGCCGCGTAGATGCGCGTGCTGGCATTGCGGAGGGTCGAGAGACGGGTGGTCGGACGCGGCTGAATTCGAGTAATCATGGTGACGTTTCGGTTAAATAGTTGACTGGTTATCTACAAATCGGGCCAAAAAAGAGCGCACGGGTGAGGTGCGCTTGAGAGGAAAAAGGTGACCCTGGGCTTACTTGGTGGGTGCGACCGCGGCGGCGGCGGCGGGAATGGTTTCGGCTTCTCTCACGCGAAGGATTTCGAGGCCGAGCTCCGGCAAGTCTTTCAGGATTTCCGGATCGTTCGCGGTCCGCGCCTGCAACGTCATGCCTTCGATGAAACTCATGAGCACGGTGGTGCGTTTGACCGGATCGCCCGCCTCGAGCGATCCATCGGCGATCGCGTCGCGCACCGTGGCTTCCACATAGCGCCGTTTGCGCGCCATGATCTCACGGGTCTTCTCGCAGATGCTGCACTCCTGGGTGCCGACTTCCGAGCCGACCGACGCAACCGGGCAACCGATCATCCGACCGAAGCGCGTCTTCATCTCCGCCTGCCACAGGCGGATGTTGGTCAGATAATTCTTCAACCGGTCCAACGGCTCGACCGAGGCTGAAAAGACCGCGTCCATCTTGGACTTCCAATCATCCTTCCACATCCGCTCGAGCGCCGCCACGGCGAGCTGCTCCTTCGAATCGAAGAAATAGTAGAAACTCCCCTTTTTGACCTCCGCCTTCTTGCAGATGTCGTCGATCGTCACCGCCCCATAGCTCTGCGTCCAGATGAGCTCCAGCGCTGCATCCATCAGGCGTTGGTCGGCGTCGGAGGTTCTTCCCATGGCGGGAACGAATAGTTGACCGTTTAGTCAAAGCAAGCGGATTTTCTAGAAATCAGAGAAAAGGTTGCGACGGCGCTCAGTCATGACCGGCCATGACTTTCTTCCTATTCCCCGTTCGCCCCGCATCATGCTAACCTCCGCACGATGACCAGCCCCGCTCACAGCCGCATCGATCGCATCGCGATCATCGCGTTCGTGCTGCTCGTGGTCGCCTGCTATCTCCCGTTCCTGAACGGGAAAATCCTCGCCGAGTCGCCCTGGCGCTCGGCGGCGACGTTTGCCCTCGGATTGGTTTACATCGCGTCGGTGCTGCTTCGGAGCAGCTTCTGCGCGACCGAGGAACGCGGCGCGCTGCGTTACCTGCTCGCGGAGTGCGGACTCCTCACCGTCATGCTCGTCGTCAGCCCGCTGCGCGGATTTTTCTTCCTCATCGTCCTGCCGATCGTGAGCGAAGCGGTGTTCGAGCTGCCTTGGAAAAAGGCGACCGCGATCGTCGCTTATCTGTTCGCCGTGTCGCTCGGCGTCATCGTGTGGTCGTTCGGCACGCACAACCTGCTCGATGTCTCCATCGCGTATGCGGCGGCCTTCGCGTTCACCATCGCGTTCAGCGTGATCGGCTATCGTTCGGTCGCCGCGCGCGATCGCGCCGAAACCCTCACCGCCGAACTCGAAGCCGCCAACCAGCAGCTCCGCGCGCACGCCGCCGAGGCGGAGAAACTCGCCACCATCCAGGAGCGCAACCGCCTCGCGCGCGAAATCCACGACGGCGTCGGCCATTATCTCACCGTGATCAAAGTCCAGCTCGACGCCGCCACCGCGCTCCTGCCCGCCGATCCCGCGCGCGCCGCCGATTCCGTCGCGAAAGCCGCCCGGCTCGCGGGCGACGCCCTCGACGACGTGCGCCGCTCCGTCGGCTCGCTCGCGGTCGACGGCCCACGTCCGCCCCTCGGCGA
>JAEYYL010000210.1 GCA_023430825.1 Verrucomicrobiota bacterium
ACGCTGCACCTCCCCCCGCCACCGACGCCACCCCTCCCGCGGCAGCATCCACCGCAGCACCCGTCGTTCCCGACGTCCCGGTCGACCCTCCCGACGCACCGAAACCCAAATTCAAACTCAAAACCGTCGACCCCGCCGCGGCCGCCACCGCACCTGCACCCACGCCCGCCCCGGCGATCTCCCCTCCCGTCGCTTCGTCCCCGGTCGCAGTCCCCCCCAAGCCTCCCACGTTCCCGGTGGTCGCTCCGGCCGACTCTAAGCCGGCAGCGGATAATCCTCCCTCGACCCCGGCGCCTTCGGCACACGCGCCCCCCGAACCAAACCCACCGCCCCCCACGCCGCGCGCGTCACCTCCCAAACCGAAAGCCTCGCGCCGCCCGGCGCTGCTGCTCGCCGTTCTCGCCCTCGTGGTCGCCGGCGGCGGCGGCGCCTACTATTTTTTGCTCGCGCCTTCACCGGCCCCTCCTCCGCCACCGTCCCCCAAAACCGCGCCCGCCCAACCCACGCCTTCCGAGACGCTGAACAAACTCGCCGCCACGCCCGGCGCCAGCATCGATCAGGCGCGCAACGTCGTCGCCGCCCAGCAAGGTCGGATCGACGCTCTTCACGCCCTCGAGACAGAGCCCACCCCCGCGGCGCCGAAAAAGGCTGCGCCGCCACCGCCCCCCATCACTGCCACTTCGCAACTCGCGCCCGGTGTCACCGCCACCACCGCCGTCTCCGACATCACCGGCCAAGCCAGCCCCGCCTTCCACACCTGGGTCGCCAACGTTCGCATCAATGGCGTTTTCCAAGGCACGCCCCCGCGCGCCCTGATCAACGGACGCACCGTGCGACTCGGCCAGGAAGTCGACGCCACCCTCGGCATCTCCTTCCACGCCCTCGACCCCGGCACGAAGACCATCGTCTTCCGCGACACTTCCGGCGCCACCGTGTCCCGCCGTTACTGAGCGTTTCCGCCGCCGCCCTCCGCCGCCTCCCGCAGCGCCCGCACCAGCGCCGGATCGGTCACGATCTCCAGCACGCCGTTCACCACGAACTGCACGCCGATGCAAAGGATGATGAAACCCATCACCTTCGAGAGCGCATTCATGCCGTTGATCCCGACCACGCGCACCACGCGATCCGACAGCGCCAGCGCCACGAACGTGATCGCCGCCACCACCAGGATGCCGAGGATGATCGCCACGTAGTCCACCCAGCCGCTCGCCAGCGACGTGAAACCCACCGTCACCGCGATCGAGCCCGGCCCGCTCATCATCGGCATCGCCAGCGGCGAAAACGATACATCCCGCTTCGCGCGCGCCGCCGCCTGCACCTGGTCCTCGTCGAGATCCCGCGGCGGAGCCATCAACATCTTCGATCCGATCCCGGCCACCAACAACCCGCCCGCGATGCGCAGCCCGGGAATCGACAGCCCGAAAAATCCCATGATGAACGTCCCGCCGACGAGGAAGCTCACCAGGATCGCCACCATGTAAACGCACGCCATCCGCAGCTGCTGCATCCGGCGCTCCGGCGTGTCGCCTTCGGTGATCGCGAGAAACGTCGGCGCCGATGCCAGCGGATTGATCATCGGCAGCAGCGCGATGACCGTGCCGAGAATCAGCTCCCAAAAACGCGTGGCGGACAGCATGACGAAAAGAGTTTCGGGTTCGGAGTTCCGGGTTCCGAGTTGGCTGACCGAGGCTGCGCCCGAACCCACACCACTCCAACCCAAAACCAGAGCTGAGAACCCGGAACCCGTAACTCTGAACTCTGAACCCCGGAACCCGGAACTCGGAACTCTGAACTCGGAACCGCGCGCGCCCCGCGCGCTACCAAACGTCCACCGGCCCTTTCGGCACCGGAATCGCACTGCGCTCCAACGCATCGCGTTCCTCCGCCGGACGCATGAACGACGCCACCATCGGCTGCGGCGCGTATTTCGGCAGGAGCTCACCGCGCTCGTCGCAAAACGGCTTCCGCCACTCCACATACTCCGCCACCGCCGCCTCGAAATCCGCCCGTGACGTGATCGTGATGATCCGCCGCTTGAAGCTCTTCGCCGGCCCAAACCGCTTCGCATACCAGGGCGCCACTTTGCGAAACAGCCGCGAGCCGTGCTCCTCCCCGTAAAACTCGCAATACCGCTCGAAATGCCGGCGCAACACCCGCAGCCGCTCCGCAAAATCCGGCTCCGGCAAGAGCTCCCCCGTCCGCAGATAATGCTCCGTCCGCCGGAAAATCCACGGATCGTAAAACGCTCCGCGTCCGATGCTCACGCCCGCACACCCCGTCGCATCGAGCATGTGCTTCGCCGCCTCCGGCGTCGTCACGTCTCCATTGCCGATCACCGGAATGCTCCTCACCGCCGCCACCACCGCCGCGATCCCCGCCACGTTCACCGAACCCGCAAACCCCTGCGCCCGCGTCCGCCCATGCACGAACACCGCCGCCACGCCCGCCTCCTCCAGCACCCGCGCCAGGTCCGGCGCAGTCAGGTTGTCCTCGTCCCAGCCGAGCCGCATCTTCGCCGTCACCGGAATCTTCACCGCCGCGATCATCCCGCGCACCAGCGCCGCCGTCTGTGCCAGCTCCGTCATCATCGCCGACCCGCCGCCGATCTTCACGACCTTGCGCACCGGACAACCCATGTTGATGTCGACCGACTGCGCTCCGAGATCCTCGCACATCACCGCCGCGTCGCGCATCTCCGAGGGCACGCTCCCGAACAGCTGGATCGCCATCGGCCGGTCCTCCGGTGCACTCGCCACCAGCTTCAGCGCCGTCGGATTCCGCTCGAGCAACGACCGCGCGTTCACCAGATCGGTCGTCACCCACCCCAGACCGCCCAGCTCGCGCAAGGTCAGCCGAAACGGCAGGTTGGTGTAGCCCGCCAGCGGCGACAGAAATAGATTCGACGAGAGTTCGTAGGGACCGAGCCGCATGCGAGCCGCCACCGTGGCCCCGCCCGCCCTGAAGCTCAAGCCGCGTCCACCCGCCACCGGCCACACCCCGATAAACTTCCCCGACCCACCGTAAAATTCCGGCGAAATGGGAGATTCCGCAGAACCCTTTCTTCCCCGGCCGGACTCTCCCCCAACGTCCACCGGAGACCCGCGGATGCCTCCGCCCGAAAAATCTCCACCCTCCTCGCCTTTCCTTTCCTCGTTCGCAAATTGCCCACGCCATCATGACCGCCCCCCGCCACATCCTGCTCGCCGAAGACAGTCCTCAGGATGTCGAGATGACCCTCGCCGCCTTCGCCGACCACAAACTGGTCAACGAGGTCGTCGTGGTCCACGACGGCGAGCAGGCCCTCGATTACTTGTATTCACGCGGTCGCTACGCCGATCGCCCGCCCGGCAATCCCATCCTCGTGCTGCTCGACCTCAAGATGCCCAAGGTCGACGGCCTCGAAGTGCTCCGCTCCATCAAGAGCGACGACACGCTTCGCACCACGCCCGTCGTCATGCTCACCTCCTCCGCCGAGGAACAGGACATCGTCCGCAGCTATCGCCTCGGCATCAACGCCTACGTCGTCAAACCCGTCGACTTCCACGCCTTCATCGAGGCCGTGAAACAACTCGGCACTTTCTGGACGATTCATAACGAACCTCCGCCCGCCGCCGTCGTCTGAGAGCCCCCGCTCTCCCTGCCCCATGCGCATCCTGCACCTCGAAGACTCCCCGCCCGATGCCGAACTCGTGGCCGAACGGCTGTCCAGCGACTTCCCCGAGTGCCGCATCCGCCACGCCGCCTCCCGCGAAGAATTCGAAGCCGCCCTCCGCACCGGCGATTTCGACCTGATCCTCTCCGATTACACCCTGCAAAATTTCGACGGCCTCACCGCCCTCGACCTCGCCCGCGCCCGCCACCCGTCGAAACCGTTCATCTTCCTCTCCGGCACCATCGGCGAGGAACGCGCCATCGAAGCCCTCCGCCGCGGCGCCACCGACTACGTCATCAAGGACCGGCCCTCCCGCCTCGGCCCCGCCATCCGCAGCGCCCTCGCCCACGCCGAGGAAGAACGCCAGCTCCGCGACGCCGAGGACGCCCTGCGCGAAAACCGCGAACGCTTCCGCCACATCGCCGAAAACGTCGCCGACCTCATCCTCGTCCTCGATCACGCCGCCCGCTGCGTTTACTGCAACCCCGCCTACGCCGCCGCCATGGGCCGCGATCCCTCCGCCGCCCGCGACGACCCTTTCGTGCACGTTCACCCCGAGGACCACGAAGCCGTCCGCCAGGCCTTCCGCGAAACCGTCCGCGATGGCCTCGGCCGCCGGCTCGAATATCGGCTCGTCCGCCCCGACGGCACCGTCCGTTTCGTCGACGCCCAAAACACCGTCGTGCGCGATTCCGCCGGCACCGTCAGCGAAGTGATCGTCGTCGCCCGCGACGAAACCGAACGCCGCGCCGCCACCGAACGCATCGCCCAGCAAGCCGCCCTCCTCGACCGCGCCCCGGACGCCATCCTCGTGCGCGACATGGAGGACCGCATCCTCTACTGGAATCAAAGCGCCGCCCGCATCTACGGCTGGTCCGCCGCCCACGCCCAAGGCCGCGAAGCCACCGCCCTCTGGAACGAAGATCCCGTGCAGGTCGAAACCGCCCGCCGCGCCACCTTGTTCTACGGCGAATGGATGGGCGAGATGCGCCAGCGCTCGCGCGACGGCGTCGAACTCGTCATGCAAAGCCGCTGGAGCCTCGTGCAGGACAAAGCCGGCGAGCCCACCGGCTTCCTCGTCATCAACACCGATATCGCCGAAAAGAAACGCCTCGAGGCCCAGTTCCTCCGCGTCCAACGCACCGAAAGCATCGGCCTCCTCGCCGGCGGCGTCGCCCACGACATCAACAACGTCCTCGTGCCGATCCTCACCGCCTCCGATCTCATCGAGCCCACCCTCACCACCCCCGAAGACCGCCAGCTCGTCGCCACCATCCGCTCCAGCGCCCAGCACGGCGCCGAACTCATCCGCCAACTCCTCGCCTTCGCCCGCGGCGCCGTCGGCCAGCAAACCGAGATCGATGTCGCTCCCGTCCTGCGCGACTTCGCCGGCTTCGCCACCCAGATGCTCCCGCGCAACATCGTCGTCGCCCTCGAGGTCCCACCCCACCTCCGCCGCGTCATGGGCGACGCCGTCCAACTCAAGCAGGTCCTCGTCAACCTCTGCCTCAACGCCCGCGACGCCATGCCCGACGGCGGCGCCATCACCGTCCAGGCCGCCAATTGCGACCTCGACGAAACCGACGCCACCGCCCTCCGCGAAGTCAAACCCGGTCCGCACATCGTCATCTCCGTGACCGACACCGGCAGCGGCATGAGCGCCGAGGTGCTCGACCGCGTGTTCGATCCCTTTTTCACCACCAAGGAGGTCGGCAAGGGCACCGGCCTCGGACTCGCCGCCGTGCGCGGCATCGTCAAAGGCCACAACGGCACCATCACCGTCGACAGCCGCCTCGACGAGGGCACCACCTTCCGCCTCTACCTGCCCGCCCTCCCCGACGCCGATCCAGCCCACGCGCCGGCCCTCCCCACCACCGCTCCCGCCCGCGGCTCCGGCCAGCGCATCCTTCTGGTCGACGACGAACCGAGCGTGCGCGAAATCCTCCGCACCCTGCTCGTCGCCAGCGGCTACGAGGTCATCGAAGCCTCCTCCGGCCAGGAAGCCCTCGCCGCCTACGAGGACCGGTCCGACACCATCGCTCTCGTGCTCACCGATGTCATGATGTCCGACGGTGACGGCTTCACCATGGCCGCCGCCCTGCGCAAGAAAAACGAGACGCTGCCGATCGTCGTCATGAGCGGCATGGCCGCCGCCGGCCAATACGACGACATCGCCAAAAAACTCCGCTGCCCGCTCCTCGCCAAACCCATCACGCGCCAGACGCTCGTCGAAGCCGTCCAGCGCGCCCTGACCGCAGCGCCCGCCTGATCCGGAGCGTGCTTCATTTCCTGGCTCTGCGCGTGAGCGCAGGGACTTCGCGCTGGGAATGGTAGAGGGGAAACGCCGCCATCTTTCGACTGAATCACGGAACCGCGGCACCCTCCGCGTTTCGACGCCTACCCCGCATTCATCACACTCCCGATTGTCATCGCGTGGCGATCCAGCTCGATGGATTGCTTCGTCGCTTCGCTCCTGCTAATGACAGGATAGTTTGAGGGCAAGCCACAGGGTGGAGTGGGTTCACCAGGAAGTGTGATCTATGCGGGCTACGGCTTCCGAAACCGCCGCAGCATCGAACCCACCACGCACACCGTCAGCAGCGTCATCGCACCGATCGCACCCGCGAGGCTGAACTCCAGCCGCTGGTTCTCCGCCGCATTCGCCCGCCACACGGCGTGAAACAACCCGACGAAGAAACCCAGCAGCACGCTCCCCATCGCCAGCAACATCGCCCCCAGCCACTCGAACGTCGCCGCGCGCCGCGGCGGCGCCAGCCAGTAGTCGCGATGCGGCAGGTTGATCAAATTCGCCGGCATCCGCGGCAACCCCCACGCGAGTCCCTGCATCAACCCCGCGACCAGCAGCACCAACCCGCACTGCGTCACCAGATTCTGGTGACGCGTCGTCCACCCGTTCGCGTTGCCCCGCGCATCGAAATGCACCGCCACCCGCTCCGGCAGATGCTGATAATGCCACACCGCCTGCGTCAGCGCCACGACCGCCATCAGCCAGAAAACGACCCGGATCGTCCTGTTCATCGCCCGCCTCCTCCGCCTCACGCGCCCGCCCGCGCCGCCTCCACCCCGCGCTTCATCCGCTGCAACGCCTCGCGCAGCATCGCGCGCGTGCAGCCGAAGTTCAGCCGCACATGCCGGCCGCGTGGCGACGCGAAAAACGCCCCGTCGCTCAACCCCACGCCGTGCGCCTCGAAATGCGCCACCGGATCCGCGAGGTTCAGCGCCGCCACATTCAACCACGCGAGATACGTCGCCTCGATCGGCGCCTCGATCTTCACCCCGGGCAACTCGCGCGCCGCAAACTCGACGATCAGATCGCGATTCCCGCGCAGATAATCGAGCAGCTCGCGCCGCCACGGCTCGCCGTCGCGATACGCCGCCTCGCACGCCGCGAAGCCGAGCGCCGTCACCTCCGCCACGATTCCCGCCGTCGCCCGCACGAACCGCGCGCGCAACGCCGCATCCGGCACCACCGCCAACGACGTGCCGAGACCCGGCACGTTGAAGGTCTTGCTCGGCGCGGTGAGCGTGATCGTCTTCCGCGCGATCTCCCCGCCCAGCGAACCGGTCGCGATATGCGTCAGCGCCGGATCGAGGATCAGGTCGCAGTGAATCTCGTCCGAGCAGAGCACGAGATTGTGCCGCATGCAAAATTCGCCGAGCCGCTCCAGTTCGTCGCGCCGCCACACGCGCGCGATCGGATTGTGCGGATTGCAGAGGAAAAATAATTTTGTGCGCGGCGTCACCGCTTTCTCCAGCGCCTCCCAGTCGATCTCCCACCGCTGCGCCGCCGCGTTGTGCGCGAAGGGCACGTTCACCGTCACACGTCCGCTGTTGCGCGGTCCCGTCATGAACGGCGGATACACCGGCGTCAGCGTGATCACTTCCTCGCCCGGCTCGGCAAACGCCTGCGCCGTCACATTCAACCCCACGACCAATCCCGGCAACCACACGATCCACGCCGGATCGATCGTCCAGCCATGGCGCTCGCGAAACATATCGACGACCGCGTCGACCGTCGACTTCACGGGTCGCGCATAACCGAAAATGCCGTGGTCCACGCGCCGGTGCAGCGCCTCGACGATCGCCGGCGGCACGGTGAAATCCATGTCGGCGACCCACATCGGCAGCACGTCGCGTCCGGCGTATTTTTGCCACTTCTGGGAATCCGTGCCCTCGCGGGCGGGCGGCTGATCGAAATCGAAACTCATGGAAGCGCGCAGCCTGCCGGAACCCCGCCACCCGCCGCAACCCAAACCCCGCCGCGCTCACCGCACAATCCCGACGCGATTTCCACCATACGCCCCATCATACGCGAGCGCACCGGCCGGGATGAACGGACCACCCGAAAGGTCCTTCCCAATCCGGACGGGATTTCAGGAGGTGAGGGGCAAATGGCGCAGCCGTATCCGACGGCCGGTGATGGTCAGCAACGCACCAGCAGCAAGCGCGGACTCCGCCCGGGCTAAAGCGGCACACACGTGCTCACGCGCTGCAGGATCGAACTCACTATCCATGCGCAGCAACACGACACTCGGGCCGTGTTCGCGCGTGGCGAAGAGCAGTTGGGAGAAGTCCAGATCCTGCGTAAGGAGGACGCGGACATTTTCCCGCGCCCAACGCATGAGCTCGCTGTCTGGAGCGCTACCGGCCCCCACCGCGCTCCAATGCAACGTTTCCCATCCGCGCGCCGCAAGAAGTGGAGCCCAATCCGGGCTTAGGTTCATGTCCAGCAGCAGCCTCATGGCGCCACCAGAGTGAGCTCTTCATCATCCACTCGTAGTGCGGCATAAGCGAGGCAGGCATCGATGTCGGCCGCCTCCAAATAAGGATAAGCGGCGATAATCTGCTCCGGTGTGCGATGGCCCGCGAGCTGGCGCAGCACGTTGGCCACGGTAACACGGAGCCCGCGAATGCAGGGCTTACCGGACATGACAGCGGGATCAAGAGTGATGCGTTCCAAGTTCATGAAGTAAAAATTTAGGGCGGGCTAGTCACCTCTGTATCTTAGGGGTCCTCCAGACGTATTATCTGCGCAACGATAAGAAAAAGCTAGTTGGTCCATTGGAGCGAGCCAAGCCGCTATCCCAGGCGAACGGGTCTTTCCTAGGCACCCACAAACAGGCTCCGTCGCTTTGCGATGCGCCCACCCTCCGGCGCGGGCCTCTTCACACGTTACACACCTTCAGCGGCACCGGATCGATGATCTTCGTCTTGGGCAGCTCCCGCGCGAGCTGCTCCGCGAACCACGCGCGCGCCCCCGGATCGCCATGCGTCAGCACGATGCTGCGCGCCTTCGTCTGCACCGCGAATTGCAACAATTCGTCGCGCTCCGCATGGCCGCTCAACTCGAACCGCTCCACCCGCGCCTTCACCTCCGTCTTCACGTCGATCGCCTCGAATGTGAACTTCTTCCCCGGCGCCGTCGCGAGCAGCTTCCCGCCCGGCGTATCCGGATCGCAATAACCCACAAAGCCGATCGTGTTGCGCGCGTTGCCCAGCAACCCCGACGCCAGCGTGTAACTCGGCGTGCGCTCCACCAGCATGCCCGAGCTCACGAGATAAAGCGCGTTCTGCTTCGGATCGACGCCCGGCTTCAGCTTTCGCGGCATCGGCTTCAACTGCAGGTCCTTCATGATCCGCCGGTCGAAGTGCACGTCCTTCGTCTTGCGCGACACTTCGTCGAACAACTCCGCAATCCCCATCCCCAGCCCCGCCGCATGGATCGGGCAGTCGATCAATCGCCCAAACCGCCGCGCATCGTGAAACACCGAGAGCAGCTCCTGCATCCGCCCGAGCGCGAACACCGGCAGGAGAAACGAACCGCCGCCCGCGATCGTCGCGTTGATCGACGCAATCAACCGCGCGATCTCGTGCACGCGCTCCTTGCCAAACGCCCGCTCCGTCGTGCCGCGCGTCGTCTCGATGATCAACGTGTCGAAATGCCCCGCCGGAAACTGCGCGCCCTGCAGCGTCCGCTGATCCTCGAACATAACGTCGCCCGTGATGAAGATCTGCCGGTCCTTGTGATGGATTTCCACCGCCGTCGCGCCCGCGACATGCCCGGAGCGGTGAAACATGATCTCGATCTCGTCGCCGCGCGCGCGGAACTTCCGCGCTTTCTTGAACGGCAGCCCGACGAAACGCGATGCGAGCCGCTCGACCTCCTCGTGCTTGAAAAGCGGATACCCAGGCACGTTGTCGTCCTCCTTCTGCTTCTGCATCACCGTCGCCGAATTGTGCAGCATCTTCTCGATCAGCATCCGGCTCGACTGCGTCAGCAGGATCGGCGTCTTCGGATGCTGCCGCGCCACCACCGGCAGTCCGCCGATGTGGTCGAGATGGCAGTGCGTGATGATGATGAGATCGAGTTCGACGCCGCGCAGCAGCTTGAAATCGGGCAGCGCACCCAGCCCGGGCGTCTTCGGATTCAGGCCGCTGTCGATCAGAATGTTCAGCGCGCCGATCTGCAGAAAAAGTGAATTGGCTCCAATGCCGCCCTGGCGGTTCAAGTCTGTAAGTTTCATCAAGCCGGCCAGCAGACGCCGCTTCCGAGGCAAGCGCAAGCGCCTCCTCCGCGCGCCGCCCTCGCCGTTTTGCGCCGCGAAACCTCGCCCGGCCGCACGATCGATCGCAGCACCGGCTCGAACATCGGCGTCAAAAATCCCGCGCCGAACCGCGTGAGATGCTGATAATCGTAATACAGCGGCCGTCCGTCGCGCTCCGCCAGACAGCGGCCGTCCTCCGACAAATAAGGAATCGGATCGAGCACCAACAACCCCGGCGTCCCGGCGGCGATCTCGTCGATGTAGTCGTTCGACCGGTCCGTGAATTTCTCGTGGTCCTCCACCGCCACGCCCACCTCCTCCACCTCGTCGCCCAGCAGGCTGGCGAGCGCGAGCGTCTTGGGAATGTCGCGCTGCTGCGACGCCACCTGGCGCATCACCGCCACCTTCACGCCCAACGCCTCGATCGCGTCGACCGTCCTGCACAAGCTCGCCTGGTCCTCCGCTGTGCGCAGCACGCGTTCCCACCGCGACACCAGCACGACCAGCGTCGGACGGTGCGTTTCGATCCATTGAAACACCGCCTCGTTGTAGCGCCGAAACTCCTCGTCCCCATACGCCAGCAGCGGCGCCGTCGCCGAGCGGCTCGCGCGATAGCCTTGCACGCCGAGCCGCGCGCAGAGCGTTTCCAGCGCCGGCGAAACGACCCGCGCATGACTGTCGCCCCACAACAAAACCGAACCCGCTTCGCGCCCGTCAACCGCCGCGGGGAGATGCGTCAACTCCGTTAGCTCGCCTTCCGCCGCCTCCTCGAGCGTCAGATCCGCTTCCTCCTGCGAGGGGCGATCCTCGTAAGCGGCCGCGAACTGCACCACTTCCGCCGGAAACCGCTCCGGCACGCCGTTGCGCGCCACCACCACCGCGCCTGCGACAAACGTCAACGCCACCGCCGCTCCCGCCCCCGCGAACACCCAGCGCGTCGCCCCCTCGCTCCGCTTCCGCCGAAACGGTCCTTCGATAAAACGCCACGAGAGCCACCCGAGCCCGAAACTCGCCCCCACCACCGCCACGCGCATCGCCAGCGGACTGTGCAGCCCCGTGAACCAGTAGTGCGAAAACACCTTCACCGGCCAGTGCCACAGATAGAGCGAATACGACATGAGCCCGATCGCGACCACCGGTCGCAGCGTCAGCATCCGCTTCAGCAAGCCCGCCTCACCCGCCGTCGCCCAAATCACCAGCACCGCGCCGACACACGGCGGCACCGCCGCCAGCCCGGGAAACGGCGTGTCCGCATCGTAGAGCGCCATCGGCGCCACCATCAGCACCACCCCCGCCCACCCCAGCGGCGCACGCAGCCGCGCGGACAGCGGC
This sequence comes from Verrucomicrobiota bacterium, assembly GCA_023430825.1. Taxonomy (GTDB): domain Bacteria; phylum Verrucomicrobiota; class Verrucomicrobiia; order Opitutales; family Opitutaceae; genus Opitutus. The sequence continues at coordinate 11,551 of JAEYYL010000210.1, forward strand.
AGCTCGCCGCCGCGCAGCGCCAGCAACGCCCCCAGCGCCAGCTCCCACGCCCGCGTCGGCAGGATGAAAAACGTCGCCTCCGGAAACCACCTGACACCCGCCACGCTCAACACGAATGACGCCCCCGCCAGCACCGCCACGCCGCAAAACATCGCCGTTTTTCCCCCGCGATGCAGCGCCAGCAGGAAGAACGGGAAGAACAAATAGAACTGCTCCTCGACCGCCAGCGACCAGAAGTGCAACAGCGGCTGGTTTTCCGCCGGCGCGGCAAAGTAGCCCGTTTCACCGAGGAAAAAATGATTCGCCACCATCAGCGCCTGCGCGACCGCCGAACGCCCCAGCGCCGCGAAATCCGGCGGCAGCATCAGCGCCGCGCCCAGCGCCAGACACGCCAGCACCGTCACGCTCGCCGCCGGCACGATCCGCCGCACCCGCCGTTCCCAAAAATCGCGCAGCGAAAACGTCCCCGCCGCCAAATCCGCCGCGATCAGCCCCGTGATCAGATAGCCCGAGATCACGAAGAAAATATCCACGCCGACATAACCGCCCGGAAACTTCAGGTGGCTGTGAAATAGCACCACCGCCACCACCGCGAGCGCCCGCAGCCCGTCCACTTCCGGCCGATAGCCCAAACGTGACATCACACCCCTCCTCGCCAATCGACGCACCCGCAATGGCAACGCGCCGCAGCCACATCGCCGCCGCCGCGCGCGCGGGAAGAAAAAAACAAAGTGAAAATCATCATCATGAAGCCTGCGCAGCTTGCTCGCCAGCCATGCTCATACACGGACAGGCGCAGCGTGCGCTCGCGTCAGACGCCCCCTCACCGCGCCGGTTCCGTTCGCGCTTTTTCGTCGGCATTCCTCCCAGCCCCGCCTCCGGGATACCCCGCCCCAAATCTGCTGATTCGGTGCGAAAAATTTTCCCGCCTGAGACGACACACTCCGCGCCGTTGTTGCTCAACCGTCTCCGCCGCGCCGACGTAAATCCCGAATTTTTCGGCGTTTGCTGCGCGAGCCTCCCCGGCATCCCGCATGCAATAAGGCGGACAGAAATCGACCCGCTCCGGCGGGCCAACCCAACCCATCAACCAACCCATCCGTTCGTCATGAGAATCGTTCGATACAACTATCCCTCCTACCGCAGCCCGGCTCTCGGCCGTTTCGCCCAATCCCCGTGGTCCGGTCTCGAGACCGAGATCGACCGCCTGTTCGAAACCGCGCTCTCGAACTTTGCCGACGCTCCCACTTCGACCCGCTTCCCGGTCGACCTCTACGAGGACAAGGACAACGTCTATGTCCGCGCCGAACTTCCGGGCGTCGCCCGCGAGGAAGTGAACGTCGAGATGGTCGAGGACTACCTCACCATCAGCGCCGCGCGCAAAACCACGCGCAAGGCCGACGCGAAGGCCGACGGCGAGAGCGAGCAATCGTTCTCCCTTAGCCGCTCGGTGAACATCCCCGAGGAAGTGCAGGCCGACAAGGTCAGCGCCTTCTACGAAAACGGCGTCCTCACCGTCACGCTTCCGAAGCGCGAGGAAACCAAGCCGAAGAAGATCACCGTCGCCGTCAAATAACGCACGGCTTCAGGCGTATCCATTAATCAACCACACAACGTTCAAACCTCAGCAGCCATGTCTCTGATCAATACTCTCATTCCCTCGTTCAACTGGCTCCCGACCCGTCCGCAGCGCTCCAGTCAGCACGCCGACCTCGGTCCGACTGTGAAGCCGCTCTACGAAATCAAGGAAAACGACGACGCCTACGGTGTCACCGTTTACCTTCCCGGCGTCACCAAGGACGGCCTCGAACTCACCGCCGAAGCGGGCGAGTTCCGCATTGTCGGCCGCCGCGCCTGGAAACAGCCGGAGGGCTGGACGGCCCTCTACCGCGAAACCGCCGACGCGCCCTATGAACTCGTGCTCACGCACGACAACGCGATCGACGCCGACAAGATCGCCGCGGAACTCCGCGACGGCGTCCTCCGCGTTTCGCTCCCGAAAGCCGAGGCGATCAAGCCCCGCAAGATCACCGTCAGCTAACGTTCGTATCCCGTGGCCCTGCGCGTGCGCGCAGGGATCAGTCCACTCCACGGCCGACAAAGCCGGATGCCTCACCGCATCCGGCTTTTTGCTTTTAGCCGCCCGCGTGGTGGTGCAAGTTCGCGTCATGTTGCCCGCCCTGCTGGTCCTCGGTTTCGCCGCGCTGGTCGGTGCGATGGTTTTCTGGGCGGCGAAACACGGCGAGACGGTCCACCGCAATTTCGACGCACTCGCCGCCCGGCTCGGACTCGCGCGGCCCCTCAACGACACGAAGCGCGGACTCTTTCGCCGCGCCCCGGAAGCGCACGGTGAATTCCGCGGCAAGCCCGCGCGTCTCTTCACCTATTCCACCGGCACCGGCAAATCCCGCGTTACGTTCATCGCGCTTTCGATTCGTCCGCGCGCCTCCGGCGGCCTCACCTTCGAAATCACCCCGCAGGGCTTCGGTTCGAAGATCGCCGAATTCTTCGGCGCGCGCGAGATCACCGTCGACGACCCGCTCTTCGATCAGGCGTGGTTCGTGCGCACCAACCAGCCGGAATACCTGCGCGCCGCGCTCATCCCCGAACTTCGCGCCCGCCTCACCGCTTTCAAGGTCGACACCCTCAGCGCGCGGAAGCCGTCCTTCAAACTCGACGGCGTCGCCGTCACCTACAGCGAAGCCGGCGATTTCTTCAGCGAACCCGGTTGCGAACGCCTCGCTCGCGCCGCCGATGTCCTGTGCGATTTCGCGGACGTCGCCGAAGTCTTCGCGCAACACGCCTCTGAGCCGCGCTGAATTCCAAACCTCATGCCGCGCTGGACCCCTTTCTCCGCCAACCTCGTCGCCGTGTTCATCACCGCGCTCGGCTGCACCCAGATGATCGGCTACGTCACCGGCTCGCGCACGCTGCGCGGCATCGGTCTCGCCTCGACCGCCGCGCCGCTGCCGAAAGTGTTTTCCGACGTCGAAGGCCTCGAGACCTTCGCCTCCGACTTCTCTCTGCTCGGCGTCGACGGCACCGGTGAACCGTTCGCCCTGCCCATCACACCGGAACTCTACGCCCGCCTCGAGGGCTGCTACAACCGCCGCAATGTTTACGGCGCCGCCCTCAGCTACGCGCCGCGCATGCCGGAGCCGCTCTGGTCGGCCGTGTTCTGCTACGGCCTGCGGCCCGGCGGCCCGCTGCACCACGAGTTCGGCCTGCCCGCCGGCGCGCGCGAATTGCGCGTCGAAATCCGCACCAAAACCCGCGGCCGCACCGACGTCTGGACGCTGCAACCGGAGTGCGTGCCATGAACCGCACTTACCCGATCACCGCCGGCCAGTTCGCTCTCTTCCGGATCATCTTCGGCGCGTATCTGGTCATCCATTTCGCGACGCAGCTGCCGCACGCCGTCGAACTTTTTTCCGGCGCCGGCGTGCTGCCCGATCCACAGCTCAATCCACTCCACGGCGTTTTTCCGAACCCCCTAGCCGTGTGGGATTCGCCGGCGTTCACGGTCGCCTTCATCGTCGCGCTGCTGGCCTGCAGCGTTGCCTTCATGCTCGGACTTTGGCGGCGCACGATGGCGCTGCTGCTGTGGTTCGGCTGGGCCGCCCTTTTCAATCGCAACAATCTCATCGCGAATCCCTCGCTCGCCTACGTCGGCGTCACGCTGCTGTTCTGCACGCTCGTGCCTCCCGGCGAACCGGCGAGTCTCACCGGCCGTCGCCGCCGGCCGTCGGATTGGTATTTTCCCACCGCGGCATTCTGGGGCGCATGGCTGTTGATGGCCGCCGGCTATTCCATCAGCGGCTTCATCAAGCTCGACAGCCCGAGTTGGGTCGACGGCACCGCCTTCCGCCATCTGATCGAAAACCCGCTCGCGCGCCCCGGCTTCGCGCGCGATCTCCTGCTGCTCATGCCCGCGTGGTTTCACGCCCTGCTCACGTGGAGCGCGCTGGCGATGGAACTGCTGTTTCTGCCGCTCTGCTTTTTTCGCACCGGCCGGCTCGTCGCCTGGACTGCAATGGTCGCGATGCACCTCGGCATTCTCGTCACGGTGGATTTCGCCGATCTCAGCTTCGGCATGGTGATGATCCATCTGTTCACCTTCGACCCGAACTGGTTTCCCGCGCGCCGCGACGCCCGCCGTCCCGTCCTGCTCTACGACGGCGAATGCGGCCTCTGCAACGCCGTGCTCCGTTTCCTCATGCGCGAAGATCCCGCCGCCCGGCTGCATTTCGCCACCTTGCAAAGCCCGCCCGCGCAGGATTATCTCCGTCGCCACGGAATGGATACAGCCGATTTCGACAGCCTCGTGTTCGTGCCCGATTGGAACCACCCCGCGGCGGACACCCCCCGACTGCGCACCGACGGCGTGCTCGCCGCCCTCGACGAGATCGGCGGCGTCTGGCGCGTCGCGACCCTCCTGCGCGTCCTGCCCGCGGCCCTCCGCGATCCGTTCTACAAGCTCGTCGCACGGCTCCGCTACCGCCTTTTCGGCGAATACAGCCCGTCGCCCCTGCCCGAGCCGGGATGGAACGAGCGCGTGCTAGGCGTGCCCTGAAGGTAGGAGCCTGCTTGCAGGCGATTGCGCACACCGAACGCGGGCGAGCGTCATTATCGCCTGCAAGCAGGCTCCTACCCTCAAACCCTCCGGACGTCCGCCCTCCGGACGCCGCCGCGCCTCACTTCACCTCATCGAGCGTCCCGCGCGCCTCCGCGCACGCCCAGCGTTTTCCGCAGCCGATACACGTCGGCAGTAGGTGCAGCGGATCGCGTTTTTCGGCGTCCGCCGCATGCAGGTCGCGAAACGCCAGCATGTCGTCGAACCGGTCCTCGCGCCATTCGTCGTAACCGCACCGCGCCGGCGCCTGCCGCGGATTTTGAAAGCTCTTGAAGAGCATGTCCCAGATCGGGAGGTCCGCGAAATTCTGCGTGTGATGCCGATACTGATGGTGCACGCGATGCGACTCCGGCCGCTGCACGACAAAGCCCAGCCACCGCGGCGTGCGCACATTCCAGTGATAAAAATACTCCGCCACCGCCGTGAACGCCGTGTAATACGCGCCCGCCGCCACGTCGCAGCCGAGCAGCACATAAACGATGCCCCCGCTCAGGATCGAGTTGATCGTGATCTCCACCGGATGCTTGTAGAACGAGGTCACCAGTTCGATCCGCGCCGGCGAGTGATGCAACTGGTGGCACAACCGCCAGAACAGCTCCGACTCGTGCCGCCACCGGTGCCACCAGTAATACACGAAGGTCGACACGAAATACGCCACCGCCCCCTGCGCCCACGCCGCGCGCGGCCACACGTCGCTCAGCGAGAAGATCGACCACGCCTGCAGCCACCGGTCCCACGTGAGCCCCGCGATGAGAATGATGCCGACCTGGATCACGTTGACGAAAATCACCCGCGGCCACCACGCGCGCACCTTCGGCAGCGCATTCGCCGGCCAGAGCCGCTCCACGACAAAAAACCCGCACGCGATCGCAACCAGCAGAAGCAGCAACATGGCGAAAAGGAAACGCGGCGCAGCATGCCCGCTGCATCTCACCCCGCAATCGCGAAAACGCCCGCCCCACCGCTCCGGCCCGACGAATACTGCCAGAACAACCGATACTCCCAATACGTCGCACACCGAAAATTCGTGCCCACTCTTCCTCGCATTGCCCCTCGCACGCTTCCTCGCGTAGCGAGGACCGAGAGTAGCCGTGGCTTTCAAGCCACGGAGATGATCCGCGGGACCCACCGCGTCGCGTAGCGACACTCGAGGCGCGGCACCAAACGTCGTTACGCGACGCTCTACCGAGACGGACCGGTTACCCGTGGCTTGAAAGCCACGGCTCCTCTCGCGAGGTCGCTCCGCGACCGCTCAAAACGGCTCGCGCTCCGCCACCCCGCTGCGCCGTCGCTCCACGCTGCCACCCCGCCGGCGCCCGCCGCTACAACAATTCCTTCGGGTCCATCTTCGCCTTCTCCTTGATCAGCACCGACAGCAGGATCGACATCGTGAGGACGCTCGCGATCACGCCCAGCGACACCTGGATCGGGATGCGAAACCAGTGCTCGATCAGCATCTTCACGCCGATGAAACACAGGATCATCGCGAGACCGATCTTGAGATAGCGGAAAAGCTGCATCACCCCGTTCAACGCGAAATACAGCGAACGCAGCCCAAGGATCGCAAAGATGTTCGACGTGAGCGCGATGAAACCGTCCTTCGTGATCGCCAACACCGCCGGGATCGAATCGAGCGCAAACACCACGTCCGTCGTCTCCACCACCAGCAGCACGATGAACAACGGCGTCGCCATCCGGCGCCCCTCATGCCGCGTAAAGAAATGCCCGTGCTCGTTGCGCGGCGCCACCGGATAGAACCGCTTGAACAGCCGCACCAGCGGATTGTGCTCCGGATTCACGTCCACCTCCGACTTGCTCGGCAGCGCCATCTTGATGCCCGTGTAGAGCAGGAACGCGCCGAAGATATACAGCACCCAGTGAAACCGCTGGATCACACTCACCCCGACCAGGATGAACACCGCGCGCATCACCACCGCGCCGATGATGCCCCAGAACAGCACGCGATGCTGCCATTTCGCCGGCACCTTGAAATACGCGAAGATCAGGATGAACACGAAAACGTTGTCGATGCTCAGACACAGCTCGATCAGGTAGGCCGCGAGAAACTCCTGACCCAGCTGCGGACCGCGCCAATACCACACGATGCCGTTGAACGTCATCGCCAGCGTGAACCACACGCTGCACCACACCAGCGCCTCCTTCATCTTCACCTCATGCGAGTCGCGCTGAAACACGCCCAGATCGAGCGCCAGCATCGCGGCGATAAAAACGAAAAAGCCCACCCACGCCCACACAGGCATGGCATCGGCAAACGCGAGAAACAGTGGCAGGGACATTCGCGCGGAACACTGGCGAGCCGCCCCTCCGCCCCGCAAGCGGGGACTTTGCCTTTGGAAAACGCCCCGACGCGTTACACCCCGCCCTGCCCTCGTTCGCACCCGCGCGACCGACCAGCCCGTCGATCCGTTTTTGACTTCACCCAGCCCGCTTCTTAAGTCCGCCGCCATGAAGAGCCTCCTTGCGCACTTTCGCTGCATCATCGTCCTCGCCGGTTTGAGCGCCGTCTTGCACGCCCAGGAAACCGCCGCGGCCGCCACGCCCGCCTCCGATGCCGCCCTCAAAACCCAGGCCGCCGCCGCGGTCGCCTCCGGCCAGGCCGACGCCCCCCGCTCCCCCGATTTCCTCGAGCAGCTCGTCGACGGCATCCTCGAAGCCCTCGACATCCGCACCGGCTCCAATACCGCGACCCATTACGCCGTCGCCGCCGCCCTCCTCGTCGTCGCCCTGCTCGCCCGCCGCATCGTCACGCTGATGCTCTTCCCTCTGTTCAGAAGACTCGCCTCCCGCACCCGCTCCACCCTCGACGACCGACTCTTCCCCGCCCTCGAAGCGCCCGTCGCGACCTTCATCATGCTGGTCGGCATCTTCGCCTCGCTGCGCGTCCTCAAACTCAGCGTCGCCGCCGACCAGGCCATTTCCTACGGCTCCCGCGTCGCCTTCTCCCTCGCCGTCTTCTGGCTGCTGTGGCGCGCCCTCCAGGCCGTCCTCGATCACGGCACCGAACTCGCCCAGACCCGCAAGCTCGGCATCGCCGCCTTCATGCCGTGGATCAAAAAATCCCTGATGACGATGTTCATCGTCCTCGGCGTCCTCCTCACCATCCAGGGCCTCGGCTACGACGTGAAAGCCATCCTCGCCGGCCTCGGCATCGGCGGCCTCGCCTTCGCCCTCGCCGCCCAGGACACCCTCGCGAATGTCTTCGGCGCCATCGTCGTCGCCGTCGACCAGCCGTTCAAACTCGGCGAGACCGTGCGCATCCAGGGCAACGTCGGCATGGTCGAGGACATCGGTGTCCGCTCCACCCGCATCCGCCTGGGCGATGGCTCGCTGATGGTGATGCCTAACAAAATCGTCGCCGCGGAAACGATCACCAACCTCTCCCGCTTCATCCGCCGCCGCTTCGAACACGTCATCAACCTCTCCTACGATACGCCCCCCGAACAGGTCGACGCGCTCGTCGAGGAAATCCGCGGCATCATCAAGGCCCAACCCGAGGTCGATCCCAACAGCGCGCTCGTCTTCTTCCGCGACCTCAGCACCTCCACCCTCGATATCTGGGCCGCTTACAACATGAAGGACGGGGACTTCATCAAGGGCATGACCTGCAAGCAGCGCATCAACGGTCTCATCATGCGCGCCGTGCAAGCCCGCGGCCTCTCCTTCGCCTTCCCCACGCAAACCCTCCATCTCGAAGGCGAAGCCCTCCGCCAAATCGCCGCCCGCCGCGAGACGCCCCCGCCGCCCGAAACAGCGTGAGCCCATCTTCTTCGTGGCTCCGCGCGTGAGCGCAGGGCCCGTTTGCCCTGCGCCCGCGCCCCGCACTCAATCCAGCGTCTGCCGATACCGCTTCACCCCGATCGTCATCGCCACGACGAGAAACAGCAGCAGCGGCCACAGGTGCGGCGCGATCTCCGCAAAACCGTTTCCCTTCAACAGCACGCCGCGCACGATCCGCAGGAAATGTGTGTTCGGCAGACACGAACCGATCCACTGCGCCCACTCCGGCATCCCGCGAAACGGAAACATGAAGCCCGACAACAGGATCGACGGCAGGAAAAAGAAAAACGCCATCTGCACCGCCTGCAGCTGGTTTTTCGCCAGCGTGGAAAACGTGATGCCCACCGCCAGGTTCGCCGCGATGAACGCCAGCGACACGACATAAAGCAGCGCCAGGCTCCCCACCATCGGCACGTCGAACAGCCACCGCGCCGCGATCAAAATCAGCGTCACCTGCACGTATCCGACCGCGATATACGGCAGGATTTTTCCGACCATCACCTCGAACGGCCGCACCGGCGTCGCCAGCAGATTCTCCATCGTCCCCCGCTCGCGCTCGCGCGTGATCGCCAACGCCGTGATGACCACCATCGTCATCGTCAACACCACGCCCATCAACCCCGGCACCACGTTATACTGCGTGATGTTCTCCGGATTGTAGTGCGCGTGCACCCGGAAATCCACCGGCCCCGCCTTCGCCCGCAACGGCGCCAGCGGCCCCGTCAGATCGCGATCGAGCACGTTCGCCGCGATCGACCGCAACGCCGACAGCGCCGGCCCCGTCGCCGCCGGATCGGTCGCATCCGCCTCGATCAACACCGCTGGCCGCTCCCCGCGCAGGAGCCGACGCGAGAAATCCTCCGGGATGTTGATCACGAACTGCACCTCGCCGAGTTCCAACAGCCGCTGCGCCTCCGCCTCCGTCTCCGCTTCGCGCACCAACTGGAAATAATCGCTGTGCCGCAACGCCGCCACCAGCGTCCGCGCAAACGGCCCCTGGTCCGCCGCCCGGATCGCCGTCGGCAGATGCCTCGGGTCCGAGTTGATCGCGTATCCAAAAAGCAACAACTGCATCAGCGGAATGCCCACCATCATCCCGAACGTCACGCGGTCGCGCTTCATCTGGATGAACTCCTTCAGCACGATCGCCCACAACCGGTGCAACGTGAATCGCTTCATCGCTCGCCTTCCGTGGTCATTGCGAGGAGCGCAGCGACGAAGCAAACCATCTGGATTTCGTGGCTCGCTCCGTGAGGAGCGGGATCTCTGCCGCTCCCCCTCATCGGAAATTATCCTCCGCCTGATCCATCAGGCTGATGAACACGTCCTCCAGCCCCGCGCGCACCCGCGTCCACTCGTGCCGCGACTCCCGCACCGCGCCGATCGCCGCTTCCAGCTTCGCCGCATCGCGCCCGCTCACGTGCAGCGTGTTCCCGAACGCCACCACCTGCTCCACGCCGTCGCGCCCGCGCAACGCCGCCGCCACCCGATGCAGTTCCGGCCCGCTCACCGTCCACGTCACCAGCTTCGCCGCCTCCACCACCTCCGGCACCGTCCCGCGCGCGAGGAGTTTCCCATACGCCAGATACGCCAGCCGGTGACACCGCTCCGCCTCGTCCATGTAATGCGTCGTGATCAACACCGTCAGCCCGTCCGCCGCCAGCCGGTGAATCTCGTCCCAAAACTCCCGCCGCGCCTTCGGGTCCACACCCGCCGTCGGTTCGTCCAGCAGCAGCAACTGCGGCTCGTGAATCAAACACGCCGCCAGCGCCAGCCGCTGCTTCCAGCCGCCCGACAACTGCCCCGCCAGCTGCGCGCTGCGGTTCTGCAAACCCAGCCGCTCCAAACTCCGCTCCACCGCCGCCGTCCGCTCCGGCACCGCGTAAACCCGCGCGATGAAATCCAGATTCTCCCGGATGCTCAGGTCCTCGTAATAGCTGAAACGCTGCGTCATGTAGCCCACGTGACGCTTGATCTCGGCCTGCTGCGTCCGCACGTCGTAGCCGAGGCACGTGCCCGTTCCCGCGTCCGGTGTCAGCAGCCCGCACAGCATCCGGATGAACGTCGTCTTCCCCGACCCGTTCGGCCCGAGAAACCCGAAAATCTCGCCGCGCCGCACGCTCAAATCGATCGCGTCGACCACCGTCTTCGCCCCGAAGCGTTTCGTGATCCCCGTCACATCGATCGCCGAATTCATGTCACCAGTAAGGCGGGTTTTCGACCCGCCCCTATTTGCTCACATCCACCGGCTGCCCCGGATGCAGTTCCACCGCCGCCCCCGCGTCGAACACCGCCTCGACCATGAACACCAGCTTCGCCCGGTTCTCCCGATTGTAGAGCACCGGCGGCGTGTATTCAGGTTGTGGCGACAGATAAGCCACCTTCGCGTCCAGCCCGCGCCCGCCGCTCAGCGCCACGCGCACCGTCTCGCCCGGCTGCAGGGTCGCACGCGCCGCCTCCGGCACGAAGAACCGCACCTTGATGTTCGCCGCCGGCAGCAGCGCCACGACCGGCAGCCCCGGCGCGACGTATTCGCCTTCGCGATACAGCGTGTCGTAAACCAGCCCGGCCGTCGGCGCCGCCTGCGTCTTCTGCGCCACGCTCCAGTCCGCGCGCTCCTTCGCCGCCCGCGCCGCCGCCGCGTCCGCCTCCGCCCCCGCGATCGCATCGGCCCGCCCGCCCAGCCGCGCTGTCGCGAGTTGCGCCGTCAATTCGTCCAGCAGCCGCGCCGCCTGCTCGTGCGCCAGCCGCGCGCGGTCGTAGTCGTTTTCCGATACGACGTTTGTCCGGTGCAGTTCCCCGATCCGCTCGAACTCCCGCCGCGCCAGCTCCGTCGCCGCCCGCGCCTGCTCCTGGCGCGCTTCGAGCGCGGCCAGCTCCGAGGGGCGCGCGCCTTTCCGCACGTCCGCCAGCCGCGCCTCCGCCGCGCGCAACTGTTCCTCCGCCTGCCGTTGCGCGGCGAGTTCCGCGCGCTGCTCCAGCGTGAACAGCGGCGCGCCCGCCTCGATCCGCACGCCTTCGCGCACCTGCAGTTGCTCCAGCTGCCCGCCCAGCGGCGCCGCCACATAAACGAACTCTCCCTCGAGATATCCCTGCCACCGCGTCTCGCGCGGCCCCCCGCAGCCCGCCACCGCGAGCAGCGCGATCGCCAGTCCTCCGCGCCACCACGAACGTCGCTCAACGATGAAACAGTTTTTCATAGTCCCTTTGCCCGGCGGGCGTCAGCAGCCCGCCGAAAAAAATTCGCAGCCCATTGTCGAACGCCTGCTCCGGCCGCAGCTGCATCCGCTGCAGCGTCGCCGGCTGCAACAGCCCCTGCATCGCGTGCAGATAAAACTCGCCCGCAAACACCGGACTCACGTTGTCCCTCACCGCGCCCAACCGCTGCCCCTCTTCGATCAACCGCCCGAAAATGTAAGGCAGGTTCTTCCCCCGCAGCTGCTCGAGATGCCGGTGCAGCCCCGGCGCGAACCGCTGCAAGTCCGCCAGAATCGCCGGACTCACCCGCCCCAAGCGCTCCATCACCTCGCCCGCAAACCCGCGCAGCTTCTCCGCAAACGACAGCGACCGGTCGCTCAGCAGCGTCTCCGCCGCCGCGCGAATCTCCCCCGCGAAACAATCCAGCATCGCCCGGATCAACCCGTCCTTTCCGTCGAAATGCACATAGAGCGTCTTCTTGCTCATGCCCAGCGCCGCCGCGAGTTCGTCCATCGTGAACGCACTGTAACCATGCCGGAAAAATTGCTCGCGCGCCTCCGCCACAATCCGCCCCCGCACCCCCGCGACACCGCCATCGCTTTCGCGCACCGCATTCTGGTCTGTGGCTGACCGAGGCACAGGAAACTAAAAGCACGCTTTTAGTTTCCTACGCAAGCTCCAACTCTCGCCGCGTCGCCCTCGCCCGCCCCGGACCCCGCCGTGCCTTCCATCCGCCGCGTCGCTTGACGCCTCCGCTCGCGGCTCGTTTATTCCCGCCATGTTGGTCTCCCGCCGCCACGGTCTGCTGGCCGCCCTGCTCCTCCTGACGCCCCCCTTCACCGCCGTCACGCGCGCTGCGTCCTCGCTCGCCGGCCCGTCGCCGTTCGCGCCCCCCACCACCGCGGCCGAGGCCGCCGCCCCCACGCCCGACGCCACGCTCGAACTGCGCGGCATCATGGCCAGCGGCGACAGCTACATGTTCAGCATTTACGACTCGACGAAGCGCATCAGCACCTGGCTCGGGCTCAACGAAATCGGTCGCGAGTTCGTCGTTCGCAGCTACGACGACGCCCGCGACACCGTCACCGTCGATCACGCCGGCCGCACGCTCACCCTCGCACTTAAAACCGCCAAGGTCGCCGCCGCACCCGCGATGGCCCAGCCCGCCGCCAACTTCGCTCCCCCGCCGCCCGCTCCCCAGCCCATCGGCGGCCCCGTCGTGCTCAACCCCACGCCGGCCGACGAACAGCGACGGCTCGAGGCCATCGCCGCGGAGGTCAACCGCCGTCGCATGATCCGCCAGCAGGCTCTGCAAGCCAGCCGGCAGGCCGCGGGCCAGGGCCAGCCCACCCCGCCACCCGCGCCCAACCAGTCGCGGTAAGTTCCCCGCCCCAGCGATGCGGGTGAATAATTTTTGTGCGCGGCCCCGGGCCGTGTAACGTCGCCGTTCGCATGCCCGCCGCCGCCGAGTCCGCGCCCGCCTACACCAACGGAGCCCTGATCCGCCGGCTGTTCGCGCTCACCTGGCGCTACCGCGCCGGCTGCCTGAAGGTCCTCGCCGTCCAGCTCGTCCTCCTCTCGATGGGCATCGTCGGCCTCAGCTTCACCGGCCTCGGCATCGACTACATCCGCCACAAGGTCTCCGGCGTGCCGCTCTCGCCCAACCCGCTGCACCTCGCGCTCCCCGACACCTGGCCGTGGCAGCACGTCCTCGGCCTCCTCGCCGGCCTCATCCTCGTCCTCGCCCTCACCCGCGCGCTGCTCAACTACACGTATTTCGTCTCGGTCAACAAACTCGTCCAGCAACACCTCGTCGTCGATCTCCGCAGCCAGGTTTACGACAAGCTCCAGCGGCTCAGCTTCCGCTTCTTCGACGCCAACACCACCGGCTCGATCATCACGCGCGTCACGAGCGATGTGCAGGCCGTGCGCATGTTCGTCGACCAGGTGCTCATCCAGAGCGTCATCATGGTGATCTCGCTCACGGTCTATATCGTTTACATGGCGAGCCTCAACGTCGGCCTCACGCTCGCCTGCCTCGCCACCACGCCGCTGCTCTGGGGCCTCGCCGCCTGGTTCTCCAAAAAAATCCAGCCGCACTACGCGCACAACCGCACCCTCGTCGAAAAAATGGTGCAGACCCTCGCCGAGTCCGTCCAGGGCATCGCCGTCACCAAAGGCTTCGGCCGCGAAACCGAGGACCGCGCCCGCTTCGAGGCCGCCAACCAGGCCTGCTTCGCCCAGCAGCGCGGCATCTTCTGGCGCGTCAGTCTCTTCTCGCCCGCCGTCGGTTTTCTCACCCGCATCAACATGATGGTCCTCCTCGGCTACGGCGGCTGGCTCGTGATGAACGACCAGCTCCCGCTCGGCGCCGGCCTCGTCGTCTTCGCCGGACTGCTCGAACAATTCTCCGGCCAGGTGAACAACATCGCGACGATCGTGAACAGCGTGCAGCAATCGCTCATCGGCGCTCGCCGCGTCTTCGAAATCCTCGACGCCCCCGTCGAGGTCCAGCATCCCGCCGACCCCGTCCGCCGCGCGAAACTCGAGGGCGCCGTCCGCTTCGACGCCGTTTCCTTCATCTATAAACCGCTCCCCGGCAGCCCCGAGGAACTCAGCAATCCCGAGCCCGTCCTCCACGACATCTCGCTCGACGTGAAACCCGGCCAGTGCGTCGCCATCCTCGGCGCCACCGGCGCCGGCAAGAGCGTCCTGATGAGCCTCATCCCACGCTTCTACGATCCTTCGTCCGGCCGCGTGCTGCTCGACGAGATCGATGCGCGCCGTCTCCATCTCGACGACCTGCGCCGCAACATCGGCCTCGTTTTCCAGGAGAGCTTCCTCTTCTCCAACACCGTCGCCGCCAACATCGCCTTCGGCCATCCCGACGCCACGCCCGCACAAATCGAGAAAGCCGCGCGCATCGCCGCCGCGCACGACTTCATCACCGCGCTGCCGAAAGGCTACGACACCGTCCTCGGCGAAAGCGGCAGCACGCTCTCCGGCGGACAACGCCAGCGCCTCGCCATCGCCCGCGCCGTCCTCCTCGAGCCCGCGATCCTGCTCCTCGACGATCCCACCGCCGCGATCGACAGCGAAACCGAGCACGAGATCTTCGAAGCACTCGACCGCGCCATCGCCGGCCGCACCACCTTCATCGTCGCGCACCGGCTGAGCACACTGCGCCGCGCCGATTTCATCATCGTCATGGAAGACGGCCGCATCGTCCAACGCGGCACGCACCAGGAACTGATGCAGATCCCCGGCCCCTATCTCCGCGTCGCCCGCCTCCAACTCGTCGACAGCCGCGACCTCGAGCAGTTGAAACTCAAGGAGGGCGCCCGATGACCCACGCCTCCGAGGTAGGAGCCTGCTTGCAGGCGATGGCTCGGCCGAACACCGACGTCGTGCGAAATCGCCTGCAAGCAGGCTCCTACCTTTTCAATCCGCGCCACCTCGCTGCGCCGCCGCCGGAGGCCCGCGCATGAAGCCGCCTCCTCCTGCCGCCGCCACCAATCTCCTCGTCCGCCGCGAACGCGACGCCGAGGACGACGAACAATTCAAACCGCTCGAATGGGGCCTCATCCGCCGCCTCTTCGGCTACACCCGCGTCGTCGCCGCCAAGCGCAATTGGCTCATCGTTCTCTCCGCCATCCGCTCCGTCCAACTCGCCGCGCTCGTCTGGCTCGCCGCCGCCATCATCAACGGCCCGATCGCCCAACACGACGCCAACGGCCTTATCCTCGGTATCGCCGGCTACGCCCTCCTCGCGATCGTCACCGACGGCCTCTTCCACTTTCGCCAGCGCTTCGCCCTCGAGCTCGGCGAATCCGTCGTCAATCAGCTCCGCGCCGAAATCTTCGCGCGCGTGCAACGCCAGCCGATGAGTTTCTTCCACCGGGTCAAACTCGGCCGCATCATCAGCCGCGTCACGAGCGACATCGAATCGCTCCGCGCCGGCATCCAGGACGTGCTCTTCGTCAGCATCGTCCAGTTCGGCGGCATGCTCGTCGCCGCGATCGTCATGGCCTTCACCGACTGGACGATGTTCCTCGTCGTCGTCGGCATGGCGCCGGTGCTCTGGTTTCTCAACAACCACTTTCGCATGAAGCTCAGCCGGCTCACGCGCTCCGCGAGCGAGAGCTTCAGCCGCGTCACCGCCACGCTCGCCGAATCCGTCGGCGGCATGCGCGTGACGCAAGGCTTCGTCCGCCAGGAAACCAACGCCGGCCTCTTCCGCAGCCTCCTCGCCGACCACGCGCGCTACAACATCGCGCTCGCCCGCACCTCCGCGATCCTCACGCCGCTGCTCGAGCTCAACAGCCAGTTCTTCATCTCGATCCTGCTGTTGCTCGGCGGCTGGCGCGTGTTCGGCGGCGACATGACCGTCGGCGGCCTGATCACGTTCTTCTTTCTCGCGAACCAGTTCTTCCAACCGATCGCCACGATCGGCACGCAATACAACCAGGCCCTCATCGCGATGGCCGGCGCCGAACGCGTCTTCCGCCTGATCGACGCCAAACCCGACTGGGAGGACGATCCGGCCGCCGTGGATCTTCCCGACCCGCGGCGCAGCGCCGCCATTCCCGGTTCCGCGTTCCGGGTTTCGAGTTCCTCGCCTGGGCCGTGCGCGATAGCCGCGTCCGAGAACTCCCAACTCGGAACCCTGAACCCGGAACCCGGAACTGGAATTCGGGTGGAATTCCGCCGCGTCAGCTTCGGCTACGATCCCGCGCAACCCGTGCTGCACGACGTCAGCTTCACCGCCGAGCCCGGCCAGACCGTCGCGCTCGTCGGCCACACCGGCAGCGGCAAGAGCTCGATCATCAATCTCGTATCCAAGTTTTACCTACCGACCCGCGGCGAGGTGCTGATCGACGGCCGCGAGATCCGCACCCTCACCAGCCGCTCGCTCCACCGCCAGACCGGCATGGTGCAACAAACCAATTTTCTCTTCAGCGGCACTGTGCTCGCCAACATCCGGCTGGCGCGGCCCGACGCCACCGACGCCGAGGTGCGCGACGCCGCGCGCCAGCTCGACTGCCTCGACCTCCTCGAAGCGCTGCCCAACGGCCTGCTCACCGAAGTCGGCGAGCGCGGCTCCGGCCTTTCCGTCGGCCAGCGCCAGCTCATCTGTTTCACCCGCGCGCTGCTCGCCGATCCGCGGCTGGTGATTCTCGACGAGGCGACGAGCTCGATCGACGCGCTCACGGAAGCACGCCTGCAGACGGCGCTCGCGATCCTCCTCCGCGGCCGCACGAACTTCGTCGTCGCGCACCGACTGAGCACGATCCGCCACGCCGACCTCGTGCTCGTGCTCGACCAGGGCCGCGTCATCGAGCGCGGCACGCACCTCGAACTGCTCGCGCAACGCGGCCATTACGCCGCGCTCTACGGCCAGTTCGTGCAACTCGACGAGCGCACCTGAGGCGGTCGCACCGCGCCGCCGGCGACCGCCACCCGCGCGTTTCGCCACCGAAAACCGCCGCGCGCGACGCCGTTCTCCCTCTAGAAATGTTAAGATTCTCCTAGGCAAACGCGCCGTTTTCCCTCTAGAAGTGCGTTGCTTTCGAGGGAAAGCATCACAACCCAAAATCACTATGGCTAAAAAAGCAGCTCGCAAACCCAACGCCGCATTCATGAAACCGGTCACGCCGGACGCCGCCCTCGGCGCCGTCGTTGGCACGAATCCTCTCCCCCGCACGGAGCTCACCAAGAAGCTCTGGGCCTACATCAAGAAGAACGGTCTGCAGGACAAGAAGACGAAGACCCAGATTAACGCCGACGACAAGTTGAAGGCGGTTTTCAACGGCAAGAAGTCCGTGTCGATGTTCGAGATGACCAAGCTCGTCTCGGGCCACGTTTCCTAAGCCGCCCCTTACGATTTCACCTTCCAACCGCCGCGATCTCCGCGGCGGTTTTTTTTTGCCCGCGCCCCTTCCCTCGCCCGGCTTCAAGATTGCACGCCTTGCCACCCTCGCCTTGAGTCGCGCTCCCGCCGCGCAATGCCCCCCCTGTTCCAACGCCGGTCTTCGCTCGCCGTCGCCACCGTCGTGATCTTCGCCGCCGGCACCGCCGCCGGCCTCTGGCGTTACCGCCAGGCCCGCGCCGCCGCCTTCGACGCCCTGGAACTCAAGGCCCGCCACGCCGCCGCCGCCTTCGACGACGCCAACCTGCAGCAACTCGACGGCGCCGCTCCCCACCCCGACGTCGCCGCGCGCCTCACCCGCCTCGCCGCCGTCGAACCCGCCATCCGCTTCGCCCGCCTTTACCGCCACCTGCCCGCGCCGGATTCACTCGTCCTCCTCGCCGCCGCCGACCGCCCGGGCGCCACGTATCCAGATGTTGGCGACGTCCCCGGCCTCCGGCTCGCCGCCGCCACCCGCCGCGCCGGCGC
>JAEYYL010000225.1 GCA_023430825.1 Verrucomicrobiota bacterium
TGGCCGCGGACGTAGTCGACATTCTCCTGATTGTAGTTGATCGGCGGTGCCGGTTGCGACGCGTCGTCCATCACCACCGACAACGTGCCCGCGCCGCTGAACTCCACCTGCACGATGTCGTTGGTCAAATCCACGAACGACACACGCGTGACCTTGTTCTGTTTCGAGGTGATCGATGCGCCGTTTCCTTCCAGCAGCACCTGATCGTAAACATTGCCATTCGGGTGCACGATGTCCGCGCCGACCTGATCGCCGGTGCCGATCACCAGTTCGTCCGTCGTCAGTCCCACGATCACCGGTTCGCTCGTGCCCCCGCCGCCGCCCGGCAGCGTCGCGGTATAGGTGTAGAGGCCCGCCGTCGGCGGTTGCACATCGTTGAGCGTGAGCGACGATCCCGAACTGCCCGGCAGGTCGCTGCCATTGCGCTGCCATTGGTAGATCATGTTCGGGTTGCTGTTCGTGACCTCCAGCTCCGCCGTGCCCCCGACTGGCGGAACCGGCACTTGCGTCGGCGTGGAGACATTCGCGGGAGCCACCCCGACGCTGAAACTCCGATCCACGTTGGCCGCAGCTTGATAATTGGTGCCGCCATCCTCGGACGCGCGGACCGTTACCATGCCCACGCCGGTGGCCGTCAACGTAGTGCCCGAGACGGTCGCGGGGCCGGACACGACGGAGTAGGAAACCCCACGGCCCGAGCTCGCGGTGGCGCCGAGCGTCACCACATCACCGATCACGAGACCGGCGATCGCCGGAAACGTGATCGTCTGCCACGCCGGGACGACCGTGAGCACACCTGGCACGTAGGTGAAGGTGTAGCGGTCCGACACGCCGCCCCCCGGCGTGATCGCGAAGGTGCCCGGGGCGGAATTGCTGGTTGCGGTGGTGGTCGCCGTCGGCGGCGTCGCGAAGACTGCCGCCGTGTCCCCGCCCAGCAGACCCGTGTAGCTCAACGTCAACGTGGGATTCGTTTCGCCGAACTCACGCGAGTGGTCGTTGGCCGTGACCGTGAGCGCAGCTTTCGCGATCGTGATGACGAGCGTCGATGCCGTGCCGGTGCCGCTGCCGTTCGTGCCGGTCAGCGCGACGTTGAACTCGCCGGTCTGCGTCGGCGCTCCGGAGATCACGCCAGTGGCGGCGTTGAGGTTCAGTCCGGTGGGAAGGCCCGTGGCGCCAAAGCTCGCCGGGCTGTTCGTCGCCGTGATCGTATAGGTGAAGGCGCCGCGATAGGAGCCGTTCGCCGTCAGCTCGCTGGTCACGACGGGCCGCGGCGTCACGGCCGTCGAGGTCGTCGCCGTGTTGTCGACCGGAGCAAGGTCACCGAAGGCCGCGCTCGGGGTCACCGTCGCCGTATGCGCCAGCGTCGTGCCCGCCGCGCCGGCCTCGATCGTCGCCTGCACGACGAGCACGGCCGATTTCCCTGCCGGCAGTGCCAACGTCTCGTCGATCGCCGCCGTCGTTCCCGTCACCGGCGCGCCGCCGTCGACGGCGTAGCTCCAGGCGACATCCGTCAGCCCGGCGGGAACGGTGTAGAAGAGCCGCGCGGCCGGATCGTCATTCCAGCCGGCATTCGTGACGGTGAGGGTGTAGCTGACGGTCGCGCCGGCGTTCTGGGGATCGGAGGGCTTGTCCGTGAAGGCGATCGTGTGATCGGCGGGCTTGCGCACGATCACGTCGTCGATCGCGTGAAGATTATTCGATCCACCGGTCGAGGCGCCGAAGCCGAGCTTGAGCGTCGCCGGCTGCGTGTAACCGTCGAACGCGGACGACGCACCGAAATCGAAACCGTCGTAGATCGTGGTCCACGTGTCGCCGCCATCGGCGCTGATCAAAAGGCTGACGAGTCCGTCAGGCGTGATCGTCAGGTTCACCTTGCGCACGCCGCCGACCGCGTAGCCGACGGAGCTGCCGACGACATAGTCGTATTCGTCATCCGCACTCTCGGAGCCGGTGATCGTGCCCGGGCCGCGCAACGCGATGCGGTTGGGCGCCTCCGTCTCCTGGGCGCCGTCGTGGAAGGACTGCGTCGCGGTGTAGTTTCCCCACAGGTCGAAACCCACTCCGAGATAGCCGAGCGAAGCTCCGGGGACGCCTGGCCCGCCATAGACATAACCGAAGGACGGACCCGAGCCGCCCGACGTGGGGCTCGCCTGCGCCCCATCGACCAGGAAAAAAGCGAGGCCATCCGCCCCCGTGCCGCCGCTCATTTCGTAGTCGAACTGGACGTTCACGCCGACCGCCGAGGAGAACGCCTGGTTGTAGATCGCCGTGCCCGCGAGGATGTTGAGCGCCCGCGTGAGCCGCAGACGATTGTCGACCGCGGCTGCGTCGCCCGCCAGTAACCAGCCGGCGGCGGCCAGGCTCGCGTTATCCGCATCGTTGAAATCGGCCGCGATGGGAAATGTGGCCGAGGTATCGATCGTGTAAGACGCACCGGTCGCAAAGCCATCGGCGAGGATGCTTCCCGCCGCATCCGTCACCCCGCCGGCCGCGACGTCCAACCGCAGCGTTCCGATGCCCGATATGCCGTCCACGGTCACGTCGAAGACCGCAGCGCTCACCGCGGACACGTCCGCGATGGAGGCCGACATGCTGCCCGTGCGCGTCAGCGTGAAATCCGCCGCGCCGACGCCGCTCACTGGCTCCGAAAACGTCACCCGGAACACAACCGCGTTGGCCGCCGTGGCCGCATCGGCCGGGTTGTTCCTCGCAACGCTCTCGACCGTGGGCGCGATGTTGTCGATCAGCACCGCGGCGGTGTTCGGCGCGGTGAACGTCACGACGGCGTCCGTATCGTCGCCGCTCTTGATCGAGCCGTCGTTCAGATCGATCGGCGACGTCACGGCGATGCCGTCCGCGTCGGCGTCCTCTGCGACCACGGTATAGCGAAACAACAGGGAACTGCTGCCATCGCCCGAAACGTAGGCGGCATAACGCGTCTGCCCGCCGATCGAGAGCGCGAGGCGCGGCGTGCCCGTGATGGTCGCGACGCCGCTCATCGCGACGGTGAAATCGAGATTCGCGCCGGCCTTGTAGCTGCCACTAGCGGGCGCGGTTACGCCCGCGACCGCCAGTGCCTCGGTGATCGTGCCGCCGACGTAGCCGACCAGCGCGCGAGCCAGATCGTCGCAACCGGGGTTTTCCTCCGCATCCACATAGGATGCCATGAGGAAGTTGACGTCCAGGACGATGGCCAGCGTGCCAGCCGCTGCGTTGGTCATTGTCCCTGGCGAAAAAGCGAGGGCTGAGCCTCGCGTGGGCAGGGCGGTTTGATGCGTGATGAAGGTCCCGTTGCCCCGACTCGTGAAGGCGCCGGCGGAGGGATACATGATCGCACTCGCCTCCCCATTCCACGGCGCATTGATCGTCTGGCTGTCGTCAGCGTCTTCAATGACGAAAGCGCCCGCCCCGAGCGTGTCCAGCAGGGTGACGATCGTTGGATCGCGGGCTTCGCCGTAACTCGTATTCTCCCCCATGATGAACGCGCGCCCCCCGCCCTGCAAAAATGCGAGATACGTGGCCTGATCGTCCCCGCTTAAAGCCACGTTGGCCCGGAGGTCCCAGATCTGCTGATAACCGGAAACATCGGCGGGGAGCGCCGTCTCCTGTGTGATGTCGTGGCCGGTGAGCAACGGCGTGAGCCCGGCCGCGGCCTCCTCGTGCGTGCCATCCGCGGCGACGACCAGCACATTTTCGGCACGAACGACGGCGGGCGCCAGGAGGGCCGTCATCGCGATGAAGGCGCAACAAAAGGTCCGCCACAGCGTCGGCGTCATCGGCCGGACACGTGCAGACACACGGGAGAACAAGGAGGGAGCAGAATCCATGAAGGCAGTGGTTGGTGACGAACAGGCGCACGGCTTGACCCGAGAGCGGACAAATCCGGCGCGGACATTTTCATCGGCACCGGACCGGGTTTGCCAACGGTGGGCCCTACGCTCTGCCCGGGGTATTTCTACGCTTTTCCTCACGCGGCGAGAGCGGAGAGCAAGCGCGACGGGCACTTGCGAGAGCGCTCGACCATCGCAGGTTGCTCGGCCGTGAACACCCCCGCCCATGAACGCAAACCCACCGACCTCGCGGCCATTCGTCTCGTGATGATCGAGGATGACACGCTCGTGTCTGACCTGCTGTCCCTCGCCTTTCGCAATCGCCTCCAGGTGCAGGACGTGCGCGTTTTTTCCAGCGGACGGGAAGGGCTGGCGTATTGCCAGGAGCACTGTCCGGACCTGCTGCTGGTCGACCTCGGCCTGCCCGATCTCAATGGCCGGCAAATCATCCGCGCCTTGCGTGCGCACTGGCCGGAGCTGCGCATCATCGTGCTGACCGGCGAATTCAGCGCCCGGCTGCCCGGCGAGCTCCTGGCGCTGGGGGTGGCCGGTTTCGTGCACAAGACCTGCCGCTTCGAGGAGATGGAACAGGCGGTGCGCCGCGTGCTGGCCGACGGCATGCATTTCTCGGCGGGCATGAAGCCGGGCGCGGCGATCACCCACTCGCCGCGGAACTCCACGTCGACGATGAAGCCTTCCGTGCTGACCGAGCGCGAACGGGAAATCGCCCGGCTGGTTGCCAGCGGGCTGATCTCGAAGGAAGTGGCGACGCAGCTCGACCTCAGTCCTCGCACCGTGGAAAAAATCCGCGCCCGCGTGCTGGCGAAGCTTGGGCTCCGCGACCTGTCCTCGCTCGTCCGCTGGTGCGTGGAGCACGGGCTGGTCTGACGTGCCCGGCAGCACGACCACGACGAACCAGCGGATTCACCTCGTAACCAGGCCCCTGCGTTCACTCGCAGGGCTGGGCTGGCGCGGAATGTAGCCCACTCCGTTCGGAGCGGGCCACACACGCGAGGTCAAGGATTGACCACGATCTGGCTGGTGACGTTCACGCCGCTCTCGGTGAGCACGCCCTGATTCTGCTGCGCGGGCAGCGTCACCCCTTGCGAAGTCTGGCCGTCCACGAACTGAACCTTCGTGATTCCGCTCACCGCCACCGGCGAGCCGTTGTCCTGCGCCAGGTTGCCGCCCGTGATGTTCACCGTGCCTGCATTTCCGAACACCAGCACGGGGGTTGCGGAGTCGAAGGCCGTGACTTCACCGATGTTGATCGGCCCGGCAAACTCCACGCCCGGCGCATACACGCCCGTGAAGCCCTGGCTCGCGTAGTAGTTCACATTGCCCGTGCGGATGCCGCCGAACTTTCCGTTCGCGCTCTGGATCGCGACGAACGCCACGTCCGCCACGCCGTCATACGTCACGCCTTCCTTGAACAAGGACTGGTTCACCGCCGTCACCGGTCCGACGCTGAACACCGACAGGTTCGACGTCTCGTTCGCGCCGGTGATGACGATCCCCAAATGGCCGCGCACGTAGTCCACGTTTTCCTGATTGTAGTTGATCGGCGGCGCCGGCTGCGACGGGTCGTCCATCACCACCGACAACGTGCCCGCACCGCTGAACTCCACCTGCACGATGTCGTTGGTCAAATCGACGAACGACAAACGCGTGACCTTGTTCGTGCTCGCCGTGACCGACGCACCCGGCCCCTCCAAAAGCACCTGATCGTAAACATTGCCGTTCGGGTGCACGATGTCGGAGCCCACGAGGTCGCCCGTGCCGACCACCAGCTCCGTCGACGTCAGGCCCACGATCACCGGCTCGCTCGTGCCGGTGCCGCCGCCGGGCAGCGTCACGGAATAGGTGTAGAGGCCGACATCAGTCGGCTGGATATCGCTGATCGACAGCGACGATCCCGAGCTGCTCGGCAGGTCGCTGCCGTTGCGCTGCCATTGGTAGCCCAGGTTAGGATTGCTGTCGGTCACCACCAGCTGCGCCGTGCCACCCAGCGGCGGGACCGGCACCTGCTCGGGCGTCGTCACCGTCGGCTGACCAACCAGCACGTTGAAACTCCGGTCCGCGTTCGGCGCGGTATCATAATTTTCATTACCGCCTTGCGAGGCGCGCACCGTCACCGAGCCAACACCCGTCGTCGACAGGGTCGCACCCGACACCGTGGCCGGACCGCTGATCACCGAGAACGACACCGGCAGGCCCGAGTTCGCTGTCGCCGACAGCGTTGTCGACTGCCCCAGGAGCAGGTCGGCCGGCGTCGGGAAATTGATCGTCTGCGGGGCGGTCGTCACCGTCAGCACACCCGGCACGTAGGTGAACGCATAATTGTCCGACACGCCGCCGCTCGCCGTGATCGCATACGTGCCGACCGCGGAACCGGCGTTCGCCGCGGTCGTCGCCGTCGGCTGCGTCGTCAACGAGGCCGCGTTGTCGCTGCCGAGGAAACCGCTGTAGCTCACCGTCAGCGGGTGATTGCCGCTGCCATAGCTGCGCGATTGCGAATCGGCCGTGACCGTCAGCGTGGCTTTCCCAATCGTCAGCACGAGCGTCGCGGGCGTGCTGGTGCCGTTCCCATTCGTCGCCGTCAGGCTCACGTTAAACGAACCCGTCTGCGTCGGCGAACCGGAGATCACGCCCGTGGCGGTGTCGATCGTGAGACCGGCCGGCAGGCCCGTTGCGGCGTAACTGGTCGGCGAGTTCGACGCGCTCGTGTTGTAGGTGAACGCCGTTCGATACGTGCCGCTCGCGGTGAGCGAACTGGTGATCGATGGCACGCTGGCGACGCCCAGAGCGAGGTGGAGCGCTCCGCCCGTCTCGGAACCCATATTAACTCCCCAGCGGAACTTGTAGTCAGCTCCCGTCAGCCAGGCACCCGAGCCGCCCGACGTGCTCGCCGAGATATCGACACCATATGACGAAGCCGATGACGCAAACACGATCCAGTAGGTCGTCTCGGGGGCGAGTGTCACGCTCCCGGTCCACACGTTCAACTCAGTGGTCGTCAGACCGGAAGGATTGGTGAAGGCGTCTCCCACCGCGGTGCCCGGCGTGCCTGCGTTGTTCGTGTAAATCTGCACCACCGGCGTCGGCGTAGCGTTGACCGATTTCAACCTGAGGACCACTGAAGTCAGCGTCACCGACTGCCCAGCGGGGACGGTGAACCGCTGCGCCGTCCGGCTCGGCGTCTCAGCCGTATTCACGGGAGCGGTGCCATCAGATACCAGGCTCAATGAATCGAAGACGCTCGTCGCGCCCACGAAGTAGAACTCGCCCGTGGTAAATCCGCCGTCGGCGATCGCGTTGCCCGCGAGATCGGCGATGCCGGTGCCCGTGCTCTTCAGGTCGAGCCGCGCCTTGCCCTGGCCGCTCACGGCGTTGACGACGACGTCGTAAACGCCCGCGCTTTGCTCGGTCACGGACGCGACCGTGCCGGTCGCCGTGCTCGCCGGTGTGTTGCCGGTCGGCGCGGTGAGCGTGAAGTCAGTGACATCGACACCCGTCACGCCGCCATCGAACGTCACGCGATACGTGATCGTCGACCCGGCCGTGTGCACCGTGCTCCCCGACGCGCGCACGATCGAGCTGACCGTCGGCGGCGTGTTGTCGATGACGATGTTTTTGTTGGTCCCAAGGGAGTTCGCGGCGCCCGGGCTCGCCAGCGTGAGCGTGGCGTTGTTGCCCGTCCGGTCCTTGATCGTGCCGCCATTCAGCGCGAGCGAGTTCGTCGCCACATAATTGAGGTCCGTCGAGGCGTCGCCCGCCTGCACGGTGTAGGTAAACGTCAGGCTGCTCGTGCCGCTACCGCCAGTGAAGTCGATGATGCGATCGGTCGCACCCGTTTCCAGCGTCAGCCGCGGCGTGCCCGTCACGTAAACGTTCTCGGAGAAGTTGACTTGGATCGAAATCTCCACGCCCGCCTTGTAGCGGCCGTTCTCGGTCGACGAGGTCACCCCACTCACGGTCGGAGCGGTCGCGTCCGCGTTGCTGACGGTGATGCCGTTGCCGGTCGTGTCCCCGATCGTCACGGCGGGATCGGCACCCGCCGCCCAGTCTTCGGCGGCGGCGAGATTGTAGGTCGTCAACCCGATCGAGATCGTGCCGTCCTTGTTGAGCAGCGGGATCAGGGCTTCCTGATCGTCGGCGTTCAACGTGACGCTGAAGGCGGTGCCGCTCGTGATTTCCACGTTCGACGACGTGAGCGTGCGCGTGGCCCCGCCTTCGCCCAGCACCGTCAGCTTCGAAACATCGACGTCGTTGTTCTCACCCACGAACTTGACGAAGCCCGTGCCTGTGACCGCGAGGACGCCCGTCGTCACATTGTAGGTGGCGCTCGTGATCGTCGGCGCCGGCACGTTGTTCACCTCGGTCTGAATCGTGTCGTCGGCGATGTTGCCCTCGGTCAACCCCATGAGGTAGTCGTCCGCGGCCTTGAGGTTGTAGTCCGTGCCGCCCGTCGACTCCGTGCCATCCTTGTTCAGGATCTGATTCACGGCCGCCTTGTCGGTCGGACCCAGCGTGAGAGCGATCTCACCACTCTCCAGTTCGACGTTGGGGGTATCGGTCAGCGTATAAGTCGCTCCGCCTTCGCCGGTGAGGGTGAACTTGGATGCATCGATGTCGAACCCGATGCTATTCGCCAGGAAGTTCGCCCCTGTCACGACCAGTTTGCCTTCGAGGGCATCATAGGTGGCGGACGTGATCGACGGCGGATTCGAGACCGTAATCCCGTTTGTGAGGTCTTGGATGTTCGCCGATGGGTCCGCGCCTCTGAGCCAGTTGTCCTCCGCTGCCAGGTTATATGTCGAATTATCGCTCGCAGTCGTTCCGTGTTGGTTCAACACGGCATCGACCTCTGTCTTGTCCGTGCCGCTCAGGGTAAACGTGAACGAGGTCGCCGACGTGATCTCCACGCCCGTCGTTGGGCCGGGCGAGTGGGTTTCATCCTCGTAGCCGCGGAACATCAGCTTCTCCAGGTCGACATCGTTCGCGGCGCCGGGCTTGCGCACGAAGTTCGTGCCCGTGACCACCACGACGCCCGTGTCCCGGGCGTAGGTGACGCTCGTGATCGTCGGCGATTGCGTGTTGCTGACGGTGATGCCGTTGAGCGTCGTGTCGGCGATGTCGTTCGCCGCCGGCGACGCCGTCATCCAGTTGTCCGCCGCCTCCAGATTGTAGAGGGTCACGCTCGCGCTGCCCGACTCGGTGCCGTTCTTGTGAAGGACGCCGTTGACGCTGAGTTTATCGGTGGCGCTCAACGTCACGGTGAACTCCGTGGCGGAGGTCACCTCGACGTCGGCCGAGTCGGTGAGCGTGTAGGTTTCGTCGGCTCCGCCGCGCACCGTGAGCAGCGAGACATCGACGTCGTTGGTCGCACCGCTGGCGGCCACGAAGTTGGTGCCGGTCACGACCAGCGCGCCGGCGTTCGCATCGTAGGTCGCGCTCGTGATCGTAGGGCTGGCGTAGTTGGTCACGGTCACCGGAATCGTGTCGTCCGCGATGTCGGCCGTGGTGTCGGCGCCGCGATTCCAGTCCTCGACGACCGCGAGGTTATAGGTGGTCGCGCTCGTGGCGGAGGTGGCACCATTCTTGTTCAACAACGCCTCGACCTGCGGAACATCCGCGCCGGTGAGCGTGATGGTGGCGGAGGTGCCGCTGGTGATCTCGACATCCGCGCTGGTGTCCAGCGTGTAGCTGGCGCCGCCTTCACCCGTGAGGGTAAACGTCGACACGTCGATGTCGTTGTTCTCGGCGAAAAAGAGGAAGCCGGTGCCGGTGAGCGTGAGGGTGTTCGCCGAGTAGTCGTAGATGGCGCTCGAGATCGCGGGCGGAGCCACTTCGCTTACGGTGACGCCGCTCGTCGCATCGGCGGAGTTGCCCGTCGTGACGGCGGTGATGAAGTTGTCTGCGACGGCGAGATTGTAGGTCGTGCCGCCCGTCGAGGCGGAGCCGTTCTTGTTGAGGATCAGGTTCACGGCCGCCTTGTCGGTCGCGTGGAGCGTCACGGTGAACTGCGTGGCGCTGTCGATCTCGACGTCGGATGACGCGGTCAACGTGCGGGTGGCGTCGCCCTCGCCGGTGAGCGTGAGAGCGGAGACATCGACATCGAGGGTCTCAGCACCGCCATTGGCGGCGAAGTTCGTGCCGGTGACGACCAGCACGCCGCTGGTGGCATTGTAGGTCGCGCTCGTCACGGCCGGCAGGGGCTGAACCGTCACCGTGGAGGCAAGCGTCAGCGTGGCGGTGTCAGCGCCGGAGTTGTCGGTGCCGCCATCGTCCTTGAGTTGGGTGATCGTCACCACCCGAGGGCCGCCGGTGGGCGTCGTGCTGGTGTTATAATAGGCGAGGTCGCTGACCAAAGTCTGCAGCTCGGACGCATTCAAAGACGGGCTGGGATCGGTGATTGTGACCGTGGCAGTCGCCTCGACGAGAGCGACCGACACCTGAAGGCTGTTGGTCCCGGTGACACCTGGCATTGCGCCGGTGGTCAACTGCACGGTCGAGCCGTCGATGACCAGCTTCTCATGCGTGCCGTCGGCCAGACCGGTGACGGTGAGCGTCATCGAGGTGAACGCTTGTCCGGCCTCGACGGTCGAAGCCGAGGGCGCGGTGAACAGAACCGCCGTGGGCGCGCCCCCGGTCCCGAGGTAGGTGGGGTTCGCGGCCGTGGCCGTGAGCGTCGGCGCACTGTTCACGTTGGTCAGGTTGACCGTGATGTCGGCGTCGGCGCTGGTGCCGCCAGCGCCGTCGTTCACGGTCATGCGCACGGTGCGGGCGCTGGTGGACGGTTCAGCGGAGTTGTTGTTGTAGGTGAGATTCCGGAGCAATGCGCCGACGTTGGTGAGCGTGGCATTGCCGTTGAGCGTGATGACCAGGTCGTCGTTTCCCGTGCCACCGGCCCACGTGCCGATCACCTCGACTCCGTAACTGATGTTGTTGACCAAGACTCCGATCTGGCCGGCGCTCATGCCCTGGTTGCGGACCGACAAGACATCCTCGTCTGCCTGCCGATTGGCGACGATCGAGACGGTCACGTTGCCGCCATTGAGGTTGGCAGGATTGTCGGCATCGCTCAGGGAGGCCGCGGTGCCCTGGTCGAGCACCTGCGCGCCGCTCTCTATCATGTAGGTGAGTGTGTCGCCGCCGAGATTGGCGATCACCGGATCAGCTCCTGCCGCCAGTGATGCTCCCGCGAGCCAGGCGAAGAACAGGAATGCTCGACGAACACGCTGATGCTTAAGCAACGGCGAAGCGATGGAACAGGGGGTCATAGTGGATTTGGATTCGAGGGATCAACCGGCTCGCCCGTGTGCCGGGTGAAGCCGAGGGGGGAAATGCGTGCCGGGACTGTTTATCGGTCCGTAAGGAGCTCTGCCCAAAGAAAATCGAATACAGCCCATTCATCGTCCTGATTTCAGCTCATGCGATGAAACGGGCCTAAAAGGGCCACTCTTCGGCAAAACTCCGGGCAAACCGCTCTCGCAGCGCGCGGCTCTGCGGAAGTTTCTGCAAGGTCCTCATTCACAAACCCCGACTGCTGCCGGGCTTGTCTGCCGCTCCAGTGGCCCTGACTTCGCCCCGTCTCCCCGCCAACACAGGCAGGCCGCAAATGAGGGGGAAAAAGGAAGCATGACCAGGCAATGAGTAATTCCCCCTATTTTTTCGAGTAAAATTCAAGCACCCCTCCAAAATTTTACTTATAGCACCGGACCTTCCCGAGCGGAGCCGCCGCCGCTTGGACGGTCTCATGCCGTCGAGGTGATCCGCCCCTTGGCGAGGTAAGGTCGAAACCCGGGAGCGCCCGCGTCCCCGCCGGCACGGTTCGCAAAGCCGACGAGGACGTCGGCGCTCCCATCGGCCCGGGAACGCCAGCGTCCCCGCCGGCACGGGAAACGCGGGGCTCGGTGAGGAGAATCGAGTAGCCAGGGAGGTTGCCCTCCCCTGGCTCTCACACCACCGGACATGCGGTTCACGCATCCGGCGGTTCCTCAAGAGGAGGAGTTGGCGCAGGCGTTCAGGGTATCGAGCAGGTTGATG
>JAEYYL010000419.1 GCA_023430825.1 Verrucomicrobiota bacterium
GCCGGGGCACGTGCGCGTGCACCGCATCGCGACGACGCGCGCGCTGCGGGTGTGCGAAGGCGGATTCCCGCTGGCGAAAACGCCGGGCGCGCGCGCGGCGTCGGCGGGCGAAGGCGGGGTCGCCGCGGAGAATGCGGATGCGTATTCAGGAATCTGGGACATGGCGGGCGGCCGCAAGGGCGAGTTGATTCTCCCCGAACCCAACACGAATCTGCTCTTCCCGCTGGCGTGGCTGCCGGTGCTGACGGGCACGGTGCCCGCGGGCGAGACCTGGCTGTTCACCGCCGTGGCCGGCCTGCGCGGAGCTTCGCAGGGACTGGCGGCGCGCGCGTGGCGGCGTGAACTGACGGTGCAGCTGGTGGGAACGCCCGGGGTGAAACGAGGCGAGGAAACGGTGCTGACCGCCGGGCCGGCGAGTGGGGGCGGACGCGTGCGAACCGTGCGCAAGCCGGCGGGACGGCCGCGCTGGCTGAGGTTGCTGCGCAAACTGGCGGGGCGGAAGTGACGGGGCGGGAGAGCGACCGCCCGGAGCTGGAGCCGCGGCGCCCTCGCCGCGACTCGAGGTGGATTTTCGAAATTTCCGCGTTGCCGAAATGGCGCACCACCAACGACGCGAAATGATTCACAAGATTCGCCCAAGATTTCGAATGGCGGAACGCGACAAGGACCGAAAAGTAGCAGGGTGACAACGCACGTCCCGCAATCCGCCCGCGTCCTCCTGGCCGACGACGATACGATTTTCAGCCGCATCATGCTGAACTTCATCGAGCATGACGGGCATCGGGCCGAGCACGCGCCGGACGGGCCGGCCGCCCTCGCGGCGCTGGCGCGGGACAGTTTCGATCTGCTCATCGCGGACATCGACATGCCGGGCAACCGCGGTCTGGAGCTGGTGCACGCGCTGGCGGAGATACCCGAACGCCCGCCGGTCATCCTTTTGACGGGCAGCCCTTCGCTGGCCACGGCGACGAAGTCGGTCGGGCTCGCGGTGCACGCCTATTTGACGAAGCCCTTCGAGCCGGCCGAGTTGCGCCGGACCATGGGCGAGGCCGTAGCCGCAGGACGGATACGCCGGGCGGTGCGCGAAAATCACGCGCGCATCTCCACCTGGGCGGAGGACATCGGTCGGATCGAGCGGCTGCTCCAGCGCAACGCCGATGCGGAGCCGGGCATCCAGTCGTATCTTGCGCTGACGCTGGGCAACCTGATCGCGTCGTTGAACGATTTTGCGGAGGTCGCGGCGGCGATGGCCGGCACGAACGCCCCGCAGAAGCGGGTGGAGACGGTGGCGCTTACGAAAGCCCTGCACGAGACGGTCGCGGTGCTGGAAAGCACGCGGCATGTTTTCAAGTCGAAGGAACTGGGCGCGTTGCGGAAGAAGCTCGAAGAGCTCCTGCGTTGACCGCCGGCGTCCGGTCGGATTGCGGCCTGGATTCGCAGTTTTCGTTCAACTGGAGAGGGCGCGGTCCGATATGAAAGGCTCAGGCTCGTCACTCGGTGACGGGTAGCTTTTTCGGACAGGATAACCAGGCCTGTCAGCATAAGGCACAATCAAATCGGCGGCTCACGGAGCCGCCGGTTGGGTTGTGCCTTTTTCGTGTCCTCATGATTTCATTCACCACCACCACCACCACCGCTCCCAGCCGGTCCGATCCCCGGGCGCGCTCGCGCGGGGCGGCGAGGTCGGGAACGGGATTGGCGGAGTGGGCGGATTTCGGCGGCTGGTGGGAAACGCTCGCCGGCGGGCGGCGCGATCGGGCGCTGCGCACGACGATTCGCGGGCTGGACGCGCACGAGGAGGCGCTGGCCGCGCTCGCGGCTGCGGTGGAGGAAAAATTCGTCGCGTTGGGCGGGGGGCTTCAGGAACAGGCCGCGCTGAGCACGCGCCTGGTGCAGCGCGGCACCGCGTTGCTTCGCCTCTCCGGCGCCGGCGACGAGGGGAACGATGCGTTGCGCGACGCGACGCATCTAATCCAGCGCACGCTCGCGCTGGCGCACGACAGCGCCGGTGCGACGGCGGTGCTGCTCGATCGCATGGAACGCTATCGCGATCAGATCGGTCGCCTGCTCGAGGAGGAACGGAGCGTCGAGCGCATCCTCGCTCCGCTGCGGATCATCCAGACGCTGTTTCGCATCGAGTCGGCGTCGCTGCCGGTGGAGGTGCAGATGGCTTTCGCGGCGCTTTCGGGCGAGATCCCGCGCTTCGAGGCGCATGTGCGCGATGCGTTCGAGCAACATGCCGATGTCCTGAGCGCCACGCGGCGGGACATCGAGACCACGACCGCGCGGCTGCGCGAGCGAGAGGCGGCGCGCGGCGCGGCGATCGCCGACCGGCGCCAGCGCATCGGAGAAACGCTCGCGGCGCTCGAACGCGAGGTGGCGGAGCTTCGCACCCGCGAAGGCCGGCTCGACGGGTTGATCCAGGAGATCGACCGGTGCGCGGGCGCGGTGGTCGTGAGTCTCCAATACCAGGACATCACCCGGCAGAAAATGGAGCACGTCCGCGAGGCGTTGCGCGACCTGGTTTCGCGCATCCATCCGGTGAACGGCGCACATCCCGCGATCGATTTGAACTTCGTGCACCACGCCTGCCGTCTCGAGGCCGGCCAGGCCGACGCGATTTGCGAGGAGTTGCGGCGCGCGGTGACGACGATCGGCGGAGGCGCGCGCGACATTCTGGCGGGGCTCCAGCGCATCGAGGCGGAGTGCTGGCCGCGAACGGAAATCGCCGGCGCCTCCGATGCCGCGGCGGCGCGGGTGCAACTCCTGCACACCACGATGCGGGAAGCCGGCGCGCTGCTCGCGGAGGCGTGGGAGGGTGCGCGCGAGGCGATCGCGCTGGTCCAGTCCTTCGGCGGCGGGGGGCCCCCGCGGGGGGCGGGGGGGCGGGGGGGGGGG
>JAEYYL010000250.1 GCA_023430825.1 Verrucomicrobiota bacterium
GAAAATGAAGGCCATCTGGCATCGATTATTCGCGATAAAAAGGTCCCGTGAGATCGAATATGCATCTATAAACGCCTTTGTGCGCCTAAGTCCGACAGACTCCTAGTCGGGATACGCAGGGAGCGCAGGCGCTCGCGACAGGGGACTACCGGGCGGGTTTTTGGTTTTGCGCGTAGAGCGCGGCGGCCTGAGCGCGGCTGGAGACGTGGAGTTTTTCGAAGACGGTGCTGAGGTAGTTTTTCACGGTCTTCTCGCTCAGGCCGAGTTTTTGGGCGGCTTCCTTATTGGTGCAGCCCTCGGCGATGAGGGCGACGATGCGTCGCTCCTGGGGCGAGAGGCTGGAGAGAGCGTCGGCGCCGCCATCGCCGGCGCGGGCCAGTTGCATGACGCGAGCGGTGACGGCGGGATCGAGAATGGATTTGCCCTCGCTGACATCGATCAAGGCGTTCACGAGGCCGCGGCTGTCGATTTCCTTCAGGAGATAGCCGTGGGCGCCGGCGCGGATGGCTTGCAGGACGAGTTGGTCGTCGACGACGGAGGTGAGGACCAATACGCGCCGGTCGGGTGCGCGGGAGAGAATCTGCCGACAGGCCTCGAGGCCGGAGCCATCGGGCAGCCGGATGTCCATGAGCACGACGTCGGGAGCGAGCGTGAGTGCGGCATCGACGCCGGTGGCGACGGTGGCGGCCTCGCCGACCACGGTGATTTTCCGTTCGCCGGGCTGGCTTGCGAGGACGGCGCGCAGGCCTTCGCGGACGAGGGTGCTGTCGTCCACGATCAGCACGCGAATCGGTGCCGGGGTGCTCATGCGGGGCGATTAGACGCGCGAAGGCGGTGAACACGAGCCCGTTTGCAGCGGTGGCGAGCTGGTGGCGCAGGGTTGGGCGGATGTTCACCCGCCGAGGGGGACGCGGGTTTCGCGGGGCGGTGCCGTCCGACAAAACCCTTGACTCTCCGTCGCGCGTTTGGGTTTCTGTTCGGCTTTCAATCTCAACACGACCATGGCCAACACGAAATCTGCCATCAAAGCCGCGCGCAAGACCGTGCGCCTCACCGCCCGCAACCAAAGCGTCAAGACCCGCTTGAAGACGCTGCACAAGAAGTTCCAGGTTGCGGCGAAGTCGGGGGATGCGGCCGCGGCGAAGGCCGCCGCTTCCGCTTATACGTCGGCGATGGACAAGGCCGTGAAGTCGGGGGTCGTGCACAAGAACGCGGCGTCCCGCGCGAAATCGCACACGGCGAAGTTCACGTTCGCCAAGTAAACGCATCGCGTTTCGGCCCGCGGCCGGCCGCCGCCTCCTTTTTCGCCCCGCCTCTGGTGAGCGCGGGGCTTTTTCTTGCCCGCAAACGACGCGGCGTCCGACGCGCGCGGCGGCCGCGGACCGGCAGGTTTTTGGCTTGGCCGGGGAGGGGTTTGGCGAGAGCGTCGCGGTTTTATGCCGCAACCCCTCCTTCCTGCCGAGCCGCCGTGGCGTGCCGGGTTGCGGAGTGCGCGGGCGAACCTGTGGCCCGGTTTCGTGCTGCAGCTGGCGGCGCTGGCGATGGTGCTCGCGTATTACCGGCATGAGCCGACGCGGGCGGTGCTCGGCGAGATCGCGCAACTGCGCGAACGGATCGGCGTGGGGTTCTCGATGGCGTCGACGGGGTTTTTTGGCGGATTGCTGCCGGTGATTTATCTGCGGTCGCGGGCAGCGACGCGATCGCACCTGACGCTGGCGCAGGGGGCGGTGTTCACCGCGTTCTGGACTTACAAGGGGCTCGAAGTCGATGTGTTCTACCGGTTGCTGGCGCGGTTCGTCGGCGAGGGGCACGACGTGGCGACGATCGCGATCAAGACCGCGATCGATCAGTTCGTGTATTGTCCGCTGCTCGCGGTGCCGGTGACGGTGATCGTTTACGAGTGGGCGCTGGCGGGGTTCGACGGGGCGAAGACCGGCGCCGACATGCGCACGCCGGGCTGGGTGCGGCGACGCGTGCTGCCGGTGCTGATTTCGAACGTCGGGGTCTGGCTGCCCACGGCCTGCATCATTTATTCGCTGCCGACGCCGCTGCAGCTTCCGCTGCAGAATCTGGTGCTGTGCTTTTTCACGCTGCTGGTGGCGACGCAGACGCGACGAAGCGCCGAGGCGAAGCGGTGAGGACGGGGCGGGGCGGGCGGGTGCGGCGGACCAAATCGTTACGGCGAAGTTATCGCGGAATTTGCGACCGAGTCTTTGCCTCCCACGTCATACTCCCCATGTTCGCTCCGATGACGATGCTCCGCTGGCTGTTTCCGAAATCGCCTTCGTGCGCGGTGGTGTGCGCGTTCGGCGTGTTGCTGCTGGCCCTGCCGCTGTCGCTCGGCGCGGCGCGGCTGGCGCCGCCGACTCACGTCGAGGCGTCGCTGGTCGCGGCGGAGCAGACGATCCAGCCGGGCCGGGCGTTTACCGTCGCGTTGCGGTTGGTGCATGAACCGCACTGGCATACCTACTGGCTGAATCCGGGGACGGGCTTGGCGACGACGATCGGGTGGACGCTGCCGGAGGGATTTTCGGCGGGGGAGATCCAGTGGCCCGCGCCGATCGTGTTGAAGGACAGCTCGGGCCTGATCGTGGGCAACGGCTACGAGGGGGAGACGTTTTTGCTGGTGACGATCACGCCGCCGGCGTCGCTGGCGGCGGGCGAAAACGTGGAACTGAAAGCGGATGCCGAATGGCTGATGTGCGCGGATGTCTGCATCCCGGGAAATGCGGACCTCGCGCTGACGCTGCCAGTTTCGGCCGCGGTGCCGCGACCGGATGCGAGCTGGGGGGCGAAGATCGCCGCGACGGCCGCGGCGCTGCCGCGTGCGCTGCCGGACTGGACGGTGACGCCGACGCGCGACGAGAAGGCGCTCACGCTGGCGATCGCGCCGACGCGCGGGGGGCCGCATGAGCCGACGAAGCTGCACTTTTTCTCGGACGACAATCTGGTCGCCTACGATCTGCCGCAGGAGGTGAAGTCCGACGGGCGCGGTGGCTTCGTGCTGACGGCGCCGATTTCGCCGGACGGCCCGGAGAATCCCACGCACGTGCGCGGGGTGATCACGTCGGAGAACGGCTGGTTGAGCGGAGGTTCGTCGCGGGGGTTGCGGGTGGATGTGGCGTTTGCGACGGAGGAGCCGGCCGCGGGTTTGTCGGCGGGTGGAGTGGAGGCGCGTCCGGCGGCCGGGCTCGGCGCGACGCTGCTGCTGGCGCTGGTGGGCGGGTTGATTCTGAACCTGATGCCGTGGGTGTTTCCGGTGTTGGGGATCAAGATCCTGGGGTTCGTGAATCAGTCGGGGCAGGAGCGGGGGAAGGTGGTCGCGCACGGGCTGGTGTTTGCGCTGGGCGTGCTGGTGTCGTTCTGGGCGCTGGCGG
>JAEYYL010000287.1 GCA_023430825.1 Verrucomicrobiota bacterium
CTCGTCGTTGAAAACCCGATACATGTCGGCCGCCTGCGGCGTGTCGGGGCGCGGCATGCCCATCATCATGTTGCCGTAGGGCATGACGACGATCATCGGCACGGCTTTTTTCTGCGCGATGAGGTTGTCGAGGATGAAATTCGCCCGGCCGGCGCGGAACCACGTCTCCTCGGTGTCGGTGGTACCGCTCACGAGGTAGAGCACCGGATACTTTTCCGTGCCCGCACGATAACCGGGCGGCGTGTAGATGAGGAGCGGACGCGTGCGTTTGAGCGTCTTCGACTCGTAGAACACGTAGGTCAGCTCGCCGTGGGGAACGTTCTGCACGGCATGAAGGGCGGGCGTGTCGCCGGGGATGTCGACGAGGCTGGATTTGAAGCGCTCGTTGGGAAACAGGTCCTGGTTGGCGGGATCGGCGACACCCACGCCGTCGACGACGAAGTTATAGGGATAAAGATTGGGTTCGACCGGGCCGACAGTGATCGACCAGACGCCGGATTCGTCCTTCTGCATCGGCTGGTTGGCGGCGAGGAACTGGCCGCTTAGTTCGACCTTCTGTGCGTTTGGGGCGCGGAAGCTGAACGTAATCGTGCGGTCGGCATGAACGACGGGCGACTCGACCGGCGGGAGGCGGCTGGGTTGCGCGAAGGCGGCGGCGGCGAGAAGGCCGGCGAGGCAGAACGGGAGGAGTCGGCGGGTGAATTTCATGGTGGAGAAAGGCAGGGCCGGTCGGAGACCGGCCCTACCGGAGCGTATTCAGTTCTTGGCGACGGGCTGGTTCTTGTCGTTCACCGAATCCTCGATGAGCGTGGCGACGCCGCGCGGGTCTTCCTGCTGGGCGACGTGACCGCCCGGGAAGGTCCGGATCGTCCAGCCGCGGGCCTTGGCGCGCTGCCAGCTCTTGTCGGTCGCGGCGCGCTCTTCGATGGATTTGTCCTTCGGCACGAAGGCGACATAGGTGACGGGCAGCGCGAGCGCGCCGGGGTTCTTGTAGGAGACGGGCGAGTTGAAGCACTTGATGGAGTGTTTCACGCTGTGCGGCGGCTTGGCGTCGGGTTTGACCCAGGGCACCTGCATGAAGCCGTCGGTGAACCGCGTCGGGTCCATGCCCTGGCCTCCGAAGAGATCCCAGATCGACATGCCGTCGTCGGGCACGGCGGCATCGAGGAAGACGACGTGTTTGATGCGCTCGGGCACGCGGTCCATGACGCCGGTGATGACCATGCCGCCGTAGCTGTGGCCGGTGAGCACGATGTCGTGCAGGTCCTCGAAGAGGATGAGGTTCACGACATCGTTGATGTGCATCTGGAGATCCACGTCGGGGCTGTTGAGGTGCATGCGCTCGCCGAGCCCGGTAAGCGTGGCGCGATAGACGGTGTGGCCGTCGGCGAGGAGGAAGCTGCCGGTGCTCTTCCATTCCCAGCCGCCGGCGGTGGCACCGTGGACGAGAACGAAGGTATGCTTGTCCTGGGCAGCGGCCGTGAGGGCCGTCACGCCGAGGGCGATCAGGGAGACGAAACGAAGCAGTCGGTTTTTCATGAGGGATCGGATGGGGTTAAGGAAAAAGGCGGGATAACCACGAATGGACGCGAACAGACACGAATCACGTAAAACAGCGGGAGGCCTGCAATGGGGCGTGGCGCCATGGGTCGGGGCTCTGCTCCTTCGGGTGCGTTCGTGATTTGAAGGGCGTGAATCCTCCGGTCAGGGGTCCTCCGGGAACATGATCTGCGCGGTCTGGTGGAGGTAGCGGCGCCAGTTGAGCCATTCGTGGCCGTGGGAGCTGAGCACGGAAAAATTGCGAACGCCGTGTGCGGCGAACACCGCGAGCGTCTTCATGCTGTTGAGGTAGGCGATGTCGGTTTCGCCAACGGCGATATAGATCGGCATGCGGAGACGCTCGTTGATCGCCGGGTCGCTCAGCAGCGGCTGGATGCGTTCATGGAAGAGCGCGAGTTGCTCCGGCCAGTAACCGGAGCTGAACACGTAGAGTTCGCCGAAGGTCTCGAGGTGCGTGAGTCCGGTGTTGAGCACCACGAAGCCGCCCATCGAGAGGCCCGCGACGGCGCGGCTTTCGCGATTCGGTCGCGTGCGGTAACGGTCGTCGACGAAGGGCAGGATGTCGTTGAGGTATTCCTGCGTGCAGGCGTCGTCCTCGCCCGGTTTTGGCGGCGTGCCGCTGACGAGCCGGCCGGTGTCGGGCATGACGACGATCATCGGACGCGCTTTTCCGTCGGCGATGAGGTTGTCGAGGATGTGGTGCGTGAAACCGCTGGCGGTCCAGTGGCTGTCGTTTTCACCACCGCCGTGGTTGAGATAAAGGACGGGATAGCGGCGCTGCGTCGCCGTGTCGTAATCGGGCGGCAGATAAACGTGCAGGCGTTTCTCGACGCCGGCGGACGTCCGGTAGCGCACGATCTCGATGCGCCCGTGCGGCACCTCGCGCTCGGCGTAGAACGATTTGTCCTCCGGCGCCGGCAGCGCTGGCAGGATAGGCACAGGATGCGCGGGCGGCGGCACGTTGTAGCTGCCGTTGTTGGAACGCGGCTGGGCGTGGGCGACGATCGCGGTGATCGCGACCACCGCCGTCAGGCGCGAAGTTCGGGAGAAGAAATGGAACGTCATGTCAAATTTCAGTCGGTTGGAATCTCCACCTTCCAGTGGGCGGCGACGGTGCGGAGTTCGTCGAGCGTCAGCGGGATCACGGCGCCGTGTTTCGGGCGCGCGAAGTTGGTGCCCTTCATCACACCTTCGTTGAAGCGACCGAGGTGGCGGAAGGTTTTGAAATCCTCGGTTTCGCTAAAGCCCATGTTGTTCGGGCGTGCGCCAT
>JAEYYL010000424.1 GCA_023430825.1 Verrucomicrobiota bacterium
ATTCCTTGGAGTCGAGGGCGGGGGGCGGCGGGGCGCGGAACTGCGAGGGCGAAGTCATCATGAACGGGGTGACCTTGCCCCAGTGCGGAAGAACGGGCGGGCGGAAACCGGCGGGGGTTTCGCGCCATTTGCCGGGATCGTTCGACGAATAGACGCCGGGTATGGGCTTGTTGTAGCCGGATTTGGCCCGGTTCTCGAGGACGAGTTCGGCGACGCGCCGGCCCCAGGCGAGGCCGTCGGTCTTTGGCTGGCCGTCGGGGATTCCGGCGAGGGCCTGATCGTAGGCGACCTTGAAATTGCGCGGGTTGGTGGACTGGGACCAGTAGGCGTTGAGAACGGTGAACGCGGCGCTGGCGATGGCGGCGTCAAGGTTGGCGCCGGCGGGCGCGGGGTCGTTGACGAGCCAGCCCTTATGCGTGCGGGTGATGCCGTTGACCGCGTCGAAAATGGCGACGTGGTAGGTGGCGAGGAAGAGGGACGATGGCGGGGGTGGGATGCGCGAGAGCCGGGTGGCGTTGAGGACCTGATCGTTCCAGTAGAGAACGGAGTTGGCCCTTGCGGCCGGGGAGGAAACGAGGGCGAGGACAACGAGGAACGCGGACGCGAGGAAGCGATGGAGGCTCATAAAGGGGGAAAGGGTGTGGCGGGCGGTGTCGGCGCCCGTGGGGTCGGCGGCGAGGAAGGCAGTTCCTCCGCCGAGCGCAAAGTCGTTTGGGGTAACCTGCCGGATTCGCGGGGCGAGATGCGGGGTCGGGTGCGCGCCTTTGGCGGCGAGGCGGGTGATACAGCGGGGCGTCACGGTTGCCTGGCGGGGAGGATGTCTTTCAGGTTGATTTGAAAGAGCAACGGCATGCCGGGTTCGAGGCCAGCGGGCCATGGGCCGTTGGCAAACGAGAGACGGGGAGGCACCACGAGGACGGCGGAGCCGCCGAGGGCGAGCATTTGGATGCCTTCGGCGAGGCCGGGCAGGAGGGCGGAGACCGCGATTTTCGAGTCTTGGCGGGAGAGTTGCGGGAGGTCGGTTTTCCCATCGGGGGCCTTGGCGAGAAGGTCGAGGACGACGATGTCATCGGGGCGCGGACGCGGACCGGCGCCTGAGCGGATGATGCGATAGAGCAATCCGGTGGAGGACTGCTGGAGCATCAAGTCGGCGCGGGCGGAAGCGAGATAACGGGAGAGCGGATCGTCGTCGGGGGGAGGCGGAGGCGGGACCGCGGCGGCGTGCTGCAAGGCGGCCAGGCGTTGCTGGAGGGTTTCGAACACGCGCTGGGCATCGGGATCGAGCGGGGCGGGAGGGCGCCCGGCGTGAACCTGACGCAAGCCGGTCAGCACGGCTTCGAACTGGGCCTCGTCGAGGTGGAGCTGGTCGACGAGGAAGGTTTTCGCGACGACGCGGCCGAACTCCAGATAGGCGGCGTTTTCGGCGGAGGTGGACGCAGCGGAAGCGGCGAGGGGGAGGGCGAGCGCGAGAAGCAGGCGCGGCGAGAAAGAGCGAACTCGGGCGCGAGGAGGCGACGGGCAGCTCATCGAATGGAGGCGAAGCCGGGCGAGTGCGCTGCCTCGCGCGCGTGAAGGTGCGGTGGCGGATTGGTCTCGAGCAGGTTGAAGCGGCGGAGGTCGAGGGCGACGGCGTCCGGCGAATTTTCCCGAATGCGGTAGGCGCGATCGAGATCGAATCCGGTGAGGTGTTGGGTCCGGCCGGTGGCGGGCCAGAAAATTTCAACGCGCTTGATGGCGGTGGCGTGGGCGAGGCCGATTTCCTGTCGCAGGGGCGAGGCGCCAAAGCTTCCGCCGGTGGAAACGACGCGGTGGAGGACGCGTTCGCCGGCGGGGGTGTCGAGGACGATTTTCAGGCGTGCGCCGAGCGCGTCGCGGTTGGAGCGGACGCCTTCGAGCTGGAGCTTGAGCCAGCGGTTGCCGTGGCCGGGATTGGCGAAGAGCTGGTTGCGGTAATTGTCGCCAGAGACGGCGCCGCCGACGTCGGAGTAGATGTCCTGGTCGCCGTCGTTATCGATGTCGCCGAAGGCGATGCCGTGGCCCTTTTGGAGCTGGCCGAAGCCGCCGGAGGTGGTGACGTCCTGGAAACGTTTTCCACCGTCGCTGCGGAACATGCGGTTCGGGAGCAGCGTGGCGAAGTCGGGATCGCCGGTGCCGACGTAGAAGTCGAGCCAGCCATCGTTGTCGAGGTCGCCGAAGTTGCAGCCCATGGTATGGAGGACCTGGTAGAGGCCGGCTTCCTGGGTGACATCGGCGAAGGTGCCGTCGCCGCGGTTGCGAAAGAGGCGGGCGCGTTCGCCGGCGTGAGGCAGGCCGAGGTA
This sequence comes from Verrucomicrobiota bacterium, assembly GCA_023430825.1. Classification (GTDB taxonomy): domain Bacteria; phylum Verrucomicrobiota; class Verrucomicrobiia; order Opitutales; family Opitutaceae; genus Opitutus. The sequence continues at coordinate 2,319 of JAEYYL010000424.1, forward strand.
GTCGGCGGCGACGTCGCCGACATCCTGGATTCCGTAGCCGGTGACGGCGAGGTCGAGCCAGCCGTCGTTATCGTAGTCCCAGAACCAGCAGGAGAAGCTTTGGAAGGGCTCGGCGACGCCGGCTTCGCGGGCGACGCTGGAGAAGCGCCAGGGGGACGACGGGGTGGGGCCGGGGCCGTCGTTGCGCAGGAGGATATTGGGGCCGTCGCGGCGGGAGAGGTAAAGATCGGGACGGCCATCGTTGTTGTAGTCCCCGGAGATGACGGCCTTGACGAAGCCGGTGACGGCGACGTCGCTGGCGGCGGCGCACTCGGCGAAGGTGCCGTCTCCATTATTTCGATACAGTTCGGCAGGATGGAGGTCGGCGGGGCCGGAGGATTCGTTGCCGATGAACAGGTCGAGGTGGCCGTCGCCGTCGAAGTCGAACCACGTGGCGGCCTGGGTGGGGTGGAAGCTGAGGAGGCCGGCTGCTTCGGTGACGTCGGTGAAGGTGCCGTCGCCGTTGTTGCGGAGGAGCGAATTGGGAATCCGGCCCTGGGGCCCGAGCCAGGCGCCGCGGAGCACGAGGACGTCGATGAAGCCGTCGTTGTTGTAGTCGGCGTGGATCAGGTTGAGTCCGCCCACGAGGCCGAGGAGGCCGGATTCGGCGGTGCGCTCGGTGAAGGAGCCGTTGCCGTCGTTGCGGAAAAAGCGGAGCTGGCCGGTCGCGCGCCAGGTCGAGGCCATGATGTCGAGAAAGCCGTCGCGATCGAAGTCGTCGAGGACGACGCTGCCGGCGAGGTCGTCGAGGGCGAGGCCGAGCGGCCCGGCGACATCGGGGAAGCGGCCGATGTCGTGGTCGGATTCGAATTTCTTCGGATCGATGCGCCATTGCGGCGGCACGCGGTCGGGATACTCGCCGAGCGTCATGGCGGCGATGTTGAGGAGCCAGCGGGCGCGGAGGTCGCCGGGATACTGGGCAAGAAGGGCGGTGAGTTCGGCGATGGCGGCGCGGGAACCGCGGGGGAGTTGGTGAATGCCGCCGCCGCGGATGGGGAAGAGGCAGGAGTCGGCGTTGTGATTGAGGAGGCAGTTTTCCTGTTCGCCGATGCGCAGGTGGGAGACGGCTTTAAGCGTCTGAATCAGGGTGAACTGATTGGAGCCGAGGGGGCCGCGGTCGAGTAAGGCGCGCTCGTAGTCGCGGTATTGCGCGAGCGCCTCGGTGGAGGCGCCGGAGCGGAGGAGGGCGTCGGCGTAGGCGAGGCGGAGTTGGCGAAGGCGGTCGGGATCGGAAACCGTAGGCAGGGTGGCACGGAGGAGCGCGGAGGTCTCGGCGGTGCGGTAGGGGTTGTCGAAAGGGGCGCCCTGCGTGGCGAGATCGGCGAGCAGTGTGGCCATGCGCCGCGTGCTTTCCGGCTGGTTCGGCTGCGGTGAGCCGGGGATGACGCTCGGCGAGCAGAACTCGGGATTGAGCGGCGGAGTGGCGGGAGAGACGGTGGGGAGGACGGCGAAGGTCAGGAAGAGGAGCGCGCGACGCGGCTGAGCGGAAGGAGCACGGGAAAAGGAACGTGCCCCAGAGGTGGGGGAGGGCATGCCGCGGGGATAGCGGTCGATGCGGCGGGGAGAATCGTCCAGGGTTGAGGCGCTGAAAAACGAGGGGCAGCCGCGGGAAGTTGCGAGCGGAGGGAGGAGGTCTGTTCACCCGGAGTCGGGAAAGAAATGCGCCAGACGGCTGCGGAAGCTGCGACTGAGGGAGAGGCGCTGGCCGGTATCGAGCACGACGACGTAGTCGCCGTAGGGGGTGGGCTGGAGCTCTTTGACGTGGTCGGTCTGGACCAGGGCGGAGCGGTTGATGCGGGCGAATTGTTCGGTGCCGAGGCGTTGCTCGACGGAGGAAAGCGTCTCACGTAACATGAGCCGGCGGGAGTCGGCGAGATGGAGCACGCAGTAGTTGTTCGCCGCTTCGACCCAGAGGATCTCGGCGGGTTTGACGAAAACGACGCGGCCATCGGTGCGCACGGCGAGTCGCTCGGGGGGGCGGGATTTCGACTCGGCGAGGAGGGCTTCGAGTCTTTGGCCGAGGTCGCCGGCGCGGCGGGCGGCGATACGATCGCCGGCGCGGGCGAGGGCTTGTTGGAGACGGTCGGCGTCGAACGGCTTCAGAAGGTAATCGACCGCATGGGTGGCGAAGGCGTCGACCGCGAACCGGTCGTGGGCGGTGACGAAGACGATCTCCGGCCGGGGGCCTTCGGGCAGGCGTGCGACGACCTCGAGACCGCTGCAGCGCGGCATCTGCACATCGAGGAACACGAGATCGGGCTGGTTCTGCTGGATCGCATCGAGTGCGGCCAAGCCGTCGCCGCACTCGCCCACGATTTCAACCTGGGTGAGGTGGGAGAGGAAATGGCGGAGGCGTTCGCGGGCGAGGACTTCGTCGTCGACGATCAAAACGCGCAGCTTTGACATGGAGTGGCGTCCACGGGGGGGAGGGAATGTGCCGTGAAACTGCGTCTGCGGGACGCGATGAAAATGTTTCTGGGGCGAGTAGCCGCCCGGGGTGTGCGACCGGCGGCTGGCCGAGGGCGGGGGAGGGCGGAGGCGCGGAGAGATGTCGAACCCGCAACCCTGCGCTCACGCCCGGCGGCAGGTTGAGCGTGGTGCTCCTCGAGGAGCGGGATGAAGGGATATCCGCGGGCTTTAGCCCGGATACGTCACACTCGAATCAACCAAGTCATGGTTCACAGAGGACACTGAGCTCTGACACAGAGGCAGCAGGAGGCCACAAGGTGTTGGATGCGTTTGTTGCGAAAACGAGGCGGATGGAGGGGAGGCCAGATAGGATCGGTGAATTCTCCTCGGTGAACTCCGTGTCGGAGCTCTGTGCGCTCTGTGACCAATCGTTTTCTTCATCATGGGTGTGATGGATGCGGGTTAGAGGCCTTCGGTGTCGACGAGCCAGACGAGGGCGGCGAGGGCGGCGGCGCCGAGGTGGAGTTCGCGCGGGTTGACCTGGTCGAGCGTGTCGCGGGCGGAGTGGTGGTAATCGAAGTAGCGCTGCGAGTCGGAGACGATTTCGGCAACGGTGACGCCTTGGATCATGAGAGGAGCGACATCGGCGCCGGCGCCGCCCTTGCGAAACTCGGTGAGGCCCCACGGGGCGAAGAGGGGTTGCCAGCGTTGCGCGCGGAGGTGGGCGTCGCCCTGGGTGCTGCCGAGATCGAAGCCGCGCGGCGCGAAACCGCCGCCGTCGGATTCGATGGCGAAGAGGTGGCGCTGGCCGGAGGCTTTGGCGGCGACGGCGTAGGCGGTGGCGCCGGCGAGGCCGTTTTCCTCGTTGGTGAAAAGGACGCAGCGGAGCGTATGGCGGGGCTTGATGCCGAGGGCTTGGAAGAGGCGGAGGACCTCGATCGATTGCACGACACCGGCGCCGTCGTCGGGCGCGCCGGGCGCGATATCCCACGAATCGAGGTGGCCGCCGACGAGGATGATTTCGTCGGGAAACTCGGAGCCGCGGATCTCGCCGATGACATTGTGGGAAAGGGCGTCGGGGAGCGTCTGCGCATGGATCTTGATTTCGACCTGCAAGGACGGGTCGCTCGTGAGTGCGGTGGAGAGGCGATCGGCGGCGAGGGTGGAGAGGGCGGCGGCGGGGATGCGCGGCGTGGCGGGCGGGAAGCGGGTGTTGCCGGTGTGGGGAATGTCGTCCTTGGCGTGCGTGAGCGAGCGGGTGAGCGCGCCGATGGCGCCGAGATCCGCCGCCGCGGCGGGGCCGCGGTTGCGCTGGTCCGCGGCGCCGACATAGGCGAGGCCCGGGTGATAGAGCGCGGGATCGAGCGGACGGTTGAAGAAGACGATTTTGCCGGCGATGCGTTCGCGGCCGAGCGAGGCGAGTTCGTCGAGCGAGCGAACCTCGATGACTTCGCCGATGGCGCCGGTGGCGGGTGAGGCGCCGGAGCCGCCGAGCGCGGTCGCGGTGAGGGTGGTGGCGGTGCCGCGCGAAGGGAGGAGGCGCACGGATTCGCGTGAGCCGCGCGACCAGTGCGGGACCATGACCTCCTGCTTGTAGATGCGATCCAGGCGCATGGAGCGAAGGAGGCGTTCGGACCAGACGACGGCGCGTTCGAGAGATTTCGAGCCGCTGAGGCGGCCGGGGTTTTGGGAGACGAGAGCGCGGAGCTGATCGTAGGCTTGGCCGCGGGCGAGCGCTTCGGCGAAGAAGCGGTTGACGGTATCGGCTTGCGGGGAAGCGGGCGTTGCAGGTTGGGCGAGCGCGGTGGAGGAGACCAGCGCGAGCCAAGCGAAGAAGCGGGAGAGGCGCATCGCCCGAGGATGGACGAGCGGCGGGGCGACACAAGCGGGCGACGGATACAGCGACGCGGCAAAGGCGCGCCGCGGTGTGCGACCGCGAGAGCGTGGAGGCGGTTTAAACTCCCGAGGTTGGGGCGGTCGGACCTCCCTTTTCCTCCCCTTGGCCTAGAACCACTTTTTGCGCTTCAGGTAGAGGAACATGAGGAGCGTGGTCACGAGGGTGCAGCCGAGGACCCAGGGATAGCCGTGTCGCAGCTCCGGCATGTGCTCGAAGTTCATGCCATACCAGGTGCCGAGGACCATGACGGGGATGGTGACGGCGGTGATGGCGGTGAGGAACTTGATGCCCTCGTTGGCTTCGAAGCCGGCCTTGTTGAGATAGATGTCGAAGGCCATCAGCAGGCGTTCGTGGTAGCCGGAGGCGGTGTCCTCGAGGCGCGCGAGGTTGTCGCGCAGGTCGCGAAAATACGGCAGCATGACCGGCCGGATGAGCTTTGTATCCCCGCGGGCGATACGCTCGATGAGGTCGCGTTGCGGACGGACGATGCTGCGGAGGCGGGAGAAGTCGCTGCGGACCTGGAGGATCTCGTTGACGAATTTCGGGCCGGAGGTCTTGGCGAGGACGGTTTCCTCGATCTCCTCGAGTTCGCCGCCGAGCTCGGCCATCATGGGCTGGTAGTTGTCGACGAGGAAATCGAGGAGGGTGTGGGCGAGGCGGTCGGGGCCGCGGGCGATGACGCCGGAGCTTTTGGTGACGCGGTCGATGGTGGCCTGGACGGATTTGAGCGGGGTGCGGTGGTAGGTGACGAGGTATTCCTTGCCGAGGAAGAGATCGAGCTCGGTGCTGGCGAATTTTTCCTCGCGGGAAAAATCGACGGCGTGAGTGACGATGAAGAGATACGATTCGTAGTCCTCGATTTTCGGGAGCGAACTGGGGGTGACGCAGTCCTCGATGGCGAGCGGGTGGAACTGGAACACGCCCTCGAGGATGGCTTTGATCTCCTCGTCGGTGGGGTTGTCGAGATCGACCCAGAGGATGAGGCCCTTGTCGGCGCCGACGAGGCGGAGGGCTTCGAGTTCCAGATCGCGCCCGACGAGCTTGCCTTCGCTGAAGACGAACGAGCGGATCATGGCGGGCGGTTCGCGCGGGGGCGAAGGATTACGCGGGCGCGAGCAGTTTCGCCTCGGCGGCGGTGATGATCTCGATGAATTTTTCGGGCGTGGCCGCGTCGAGGAAAGCCTGGCGGTTGGCGGGGTCCTTGAGGAGGCGGCAGAGGATACTGAGGACCTGGAGGTAGTCGCCGGGGCGGGCCTTGGGCGTGCCGAGCATGAACATCATGCGGACGTTTTCGCCGGCTTCGAAGGCGATGCCGGTGTCGCTGCGACCGACGGCGAGGACGATTTTCTGCACGTGGTCGGTGCGCGCGTGGGGGACGGCGAAGCCGTGGCCGAGGCTGGTGGTGTCGAGCCGGTCGCGGGCGAGCAGCTCCGCGTAGAAGCCGTCGAAATTCAGCACGTCGGGATGCGGCGCGAGCAGTTGGGCGACCTCGTTGAGGGCGGAGGTGCGCTTCGTGTTTTTCACCTGCAACAAAATGCGGGCGGGATCGAGAAGTTGGGAGAGACGGCCGGGCATTGCGAATCGGGCGGAGATGCTCGCTCCGAGTGACGCGTGCCGCAAATTTGTTGGCAAGCGTGGAGTCGGCGGTTCGCGGGAAAATTAATTGCGGCGGATGCGGGGGCGGCGTAGCCCGGTGCGATGAAAACGCGGGCGCGCTGGATCGGATGCGTGGTGCTGGTGGCGGGATGGACGGCGAGCGCCGCGGAGTTCTCGCAGCGTTTGACCGCGGAAGAGTTCGCCGCGGCGGGTCTCGACCGGCTCACGTCCGAGCAGCTCGCGCAACTGGACGCGCTGGTGAACCGGGAGAAGAGCGGAGAGCTGGCGCGAGTGCGGGAGGAGACGTCGCAACAGGTGAAGGCGGAGATCGCGGCGGCGGAGAAGAAGAACGAGTCCGGGAGCCTGCTCGACCGGCTGCGGGTGGTGCTGACGCCGGGAACGGACATCGAATATGCGGCGGTGGAGACGGCGATCGAAGGGCCGTTTCGCGGTTACAAGAAAGGCGACGTGTTGCGGCTGGCGAACGGTCAGCGGTGGCAGGTGATCGACGGCGATTTCTGGGCGCCGGCGAAAACGGCGAACAAGCCGCGCAAGGTCGTGATCGAACCCGGCTCGTTCGGAAGTTTTTTTCTGGCGATCGAGGACGGCGGGCGCCCGCGCGTGAAGATTGTCGGCGGGCGCGAGTAGGCGCCGAGGGTCAGTCCCGCGCCGAGGGTTGCAGGGTGCGGGCTGAAGCGCCGCACTACTCTGGCGATTTGGCGGGCGGGGGCGTGCGCGGCTTGGGCTGCTCGATTTCGACGACGCGGTCGTCGACGAACTTGATGCGGATGTGCTCCTCGGTGTGGTCGCTGTAAACGTCGGTGTAGATCGGGTCGTAGAAGACGGTGTAGCGTCGGCGGACGGGATCGTAGAGGAGGATGCGGCGGTAGCCGGTCTGGTATTGGCCCTCGTATTCGCGGTGATAGCTGTTGTAGGTCCAGATGGTTTCGCGGCCCTCGGCGGTGGCGCGCTCGCGCGTCTGGTCGGGGCGGCCGAGCGCGATGTAAACCATGTCGGGATTGTTGCCGATTTCGATGACGCCGCGCTTCAGCTTTTCGCGTTCCTCGGGCGAGAGGGACTCGAAGGTGGCGGCTTTTTCCTGCGAGCGGCGTTCGAAGGTGGAACAGCCGCCGAGCAGGACGGCGAGCAGGAGAAGGGGAAGAAAGTGAACGCGTTTCATGGGAACGAGGACGGCCAACGTGACGCAGGGTTACGCGGCTCGCAAGCGGCTGGCGTGCGGAATCACGCGCGCAGCGGGAGCGAGAAGTGGAACGAGGCGATCTTCATTCGCTTCCGCAGATAGAAGCGATGGGCCTCGACGCGCTGCGTGCCGGAGTCGAGGGAGAACTCGTCGCAGCCGAGCGAGCGAGCGTGGGCGACGAGCCAGTCGAGGAGACGGTCGCCGTGGCCTTGTGAACGTGCGGCGGCGTCGGTGACGAGATCGTCGACGTAGAGCGTGCGGCCGGAGTGAAGCATCTCCATGACGCGGAAACCGGCGACGCTGCGCACGGTGCCGGTGTCGTTGGTGGCGAAGGCGAGCCGGTAGCCTTCTTTTTCCTGGCGGCGGATGCGGGCGACGAAGGTGTCGGCGGTGAGGTGCGGGCGAAGTTGCACCATCACGGGGAAGCAGCGGGCGATGTCGGCGTCGGAGTCGGCGAAGGCGAGGGGCATGGTGGATGACTAATCGGGAGATTTCATGGAGCTGCGGCGGCCTCGCCGCGTGTTACGAGCGATGCGCGGCGAGGGCGCCGCGGCTCCATCGAATGGACGGTTCGGTCGTTTCATTCTGCGCGCGATTTAGTCGATCTAGCGCGAAGCCGAAGCGCGAGGCGAGCGCGCGCAATGAGGCGCGGCTCACCGGGGGACGGTTCGCCCTACCTGCGAAGCGGCGGCTCACCGGGGACGGTTCGCCCTACCAATTACTTTTTGGGGAGGCAGGCGCCGCAGCCGTTGACGAAGAAATCGTTGCCCTTGTCGTCGACGAGGATGAACGCGGGGAAATCTTTCACTTCGATTTTCCAGACGGCTTCCATGCCGAGTTCGGGATACTCGAGCGTCTCGACCTTGGTGATGTTCTCCTTGGCGAGGATGGCGGCGGGGCCGCCGATGCTGCCGAGGTAGAAGCCGCCGTGCGTCTTGCAGGCGTTGGTCACCTGCGGGCTGCGATTGCCCTTGGCGAGCATGACCATCGAACCGCCGAGCGACTGGAACAGGTGCACATAGCTGTCCATGCGGCCGGCGGTGGTGGGGCCGAACGAGCCGGACGCGTAGCCGGTCGGGGTTTTCGCGGGGCCGGCGTAGTAAACGGGGTGGTCTTTCAGGTATTGCGGCAGGCCCTCGCCGGAGTCGACGCGCTCCTTGAGTTTCGCGTGGGCGATGTCGCGGGCGACGATCATCGGGCCGCTGAGGGAGACGCGCGTGGTGACCGGGTGGCGCGAGAGTTCCTCGCGGATTTTTTCCATCGGCTGGTTGAGGTCGATCTGGACGATGTTGTCGTCCTTGATCGTGCGCTGCTCGTGGGGGATGAAGCGGCCGGGATTCGTTTCCATCTTCTCGAGGAAGATGCCGTCCTTGGTAATCTTCGCCTTGATGTTGCGATCGGCGCTGCAGGAGACGCCGACGCCGACGGGGCAGCTGGCGCCGTGGCGCGGGAGGCGGACGACGCGGACATCGAGGGCAAAGTATTTGCCGCCGAATTGCGCGCCGATGCCGCTCTGTTGCGCGATCTGGAGAATCTTCGCTTCCATCGCGAGGTCGCGAAACGCGCGGCCGTGCTCGTTGCCGGTGGTCGGGAGCGCATCGAGGTATTTCGCCGACGCGAGTTTCACGGTCTTGAGGCAGGTTTCGGCGCTGGTGCCGCCGATGACGAACACGAGGTGATAAGGCGGGCAGGCGGCGGTGCCGAGGTAGCCGAGTTTTTCGGTGACGAACGCCTCGAAGCTCTTCGGGTTGAGGAGCGCTTTGGTTTCCTGGAAGAGGAAAGTCTTGTTGGCGGAGCCGCCGCCTTTCGCGACGAAGAGGAACTCGTATTTCGCGCCCTCGGTCGCGTAGAGGTCGATCTGCGCGGGGAGATTGGAGTTGGTGTTGGTTTCCTTCCAGAGATCGAGGGGCGCGGTTTGGGAGTAGCGAAGGTGTTCCTTGGTGTAGCACTCGTAAACGCCGCGGCTGAGCCATTCGGCGTCGTTGGCGCCGGTCCAGACCTGCTGGCCTTTTTTGCCGACGATGGTGGCGGTGCCGGTGTCCTGGCAGAACGGGAGGATGCCTTGCGCGGCGATCTCGGCGTTTTTCAGCAGGGTGAGCGCGACGTAGCGGTCGTTTTCGGAGGCCTCGGGATCGGCGAGGATCGCGGCGACCTGCTGCAGGTGTTTCGGGCGCAGCATGAAGGAGCAGTCGTGAAACGCGTGTTGGGCGAGAAACGCGAGGGCCTCCGGGGCGACCTTCAGCATCTCGCGGCCTTCGAACGTCGTGGTGCTCACGCCTTCCTTGGAAAGGAGGCGATACTCGGTTTCATCCGCGCCGAGCGGGAAGGTATCCTGGTAGAAGAACGGCGTTGTGGCCATGGCGGAAAAAACTGGCGGGAGCGTGCGGCGGACTCAAGCGCGGGGCAGCGCAGGGAAGCGCGTAGCAGCGGGGCTTTTGAGGGGACAACGCGAGGTCATACGGAGCGGGTGGGGCGGTGGCGTGCCATCTTGCGCGCGAGCGCGCAACCTGCCGGGCAGGCGGGGCGGGCTAGGGGCTGTGGCAGAGCGGTTAACGCACGAGCATCGCGCGCACGACGTCGTGGAAACGCGGGAGGTCGGAGGGCGTGACGATGGCGCCGGGTTCGCGACCCCAGCCATTCGCCCCGGGCCAGACGCCGTGTTGGATGAACTGTTCCTGGGCGGCGACGAGGCCGGAGGCGTTCAGGTAATCCTTTTGCTCCGTCTCGTCGCGCTCGCTCTGAACGCGTTCCGGCGGAATCGGGGTGATGGCGCCGGCGGAGATGTGCGCGAGGTCGTTGAGCTGGGTGAACGCGCGGGTGTCGGCGAGCGTCGTGGCGGGCCGGGCGGATTCGCCGCAGAGGTAGCGGTAGTATTCGAGATGGTTTTCGTGCAGGCCGTCGAAAGGCTCCATCGCGATCTTTTCCACGCGGCCGTCGCACCAGCGCACTTCGGCGTGCTGGCCGACGATGTAGCGCACGGTGGCGTTTTCGCAGACGACGACTTCGGCCTGAGAACTCGGGCCGGAGCAGGCGTGAGAAAGCGCGAAGCGCATCGTGACGCCGCCGGTCGTGGCGGTTTCGACGAAGAACGTGTCCGCACCTTCGATCTGATGGGCGCGGTAGAGTTCGGCGCGGACGGTGGCGAGCCTGGCCCAACTGAAGAGCTCGCCGCGGCCGGCCCAGAACAGGAGGTTGTGGACGAAATGCGCGAGCGCGTTGCCGAGGCAGGAGTCGAGCACAATCCGGTCGTCGATGACGAGGCGGCCGGCCCAGGCGTTGCGCTGGAAATAACTGGTGGGCCGGGGCCAGCGGCCGGTGAGCGTGGCGCCCTGGACGGCGCCGAATTCGCCGGCGAGGAGGCGCTCTTTCAGTGCGAGTCGGGGTTTCTCGATGATGAAGTTGAAGCCGACGAGGGACGCTTTCGGCAGCGTGGCGTCGAGGGCGATCATCCGCTCCAACTCGGCGTAGTCGAGCGTCGCGGGTTTCTCGAGATACGTCGGCAGGCCGAACGCGGCGGCGGCGGCGTGCATCTCGGCGTGCAACTGGATCGGCGTGGGGGTGACGACGAGGTCGAGGTCGCGGTGGCAGGCGTCGAGCATCGCGCGGTAATCGTCGAACACGCGGACGCCGCGTGCGGGGAACTTCCACAGTTCCTGTTGCGGGGCGAAGGCGGCGCTCTGCGGGTCGCAGGTGCACACGAGCTTCGCCTCGCCGCGTTCCTCGAGGCGGGCGATCGTGCCGTGATGCGAAGCGGCGAAGCCGCCCATCCCGATGAGACCGATGCGGACAGGTCTCTTCACACGATTTTCAATTTGGGTAGATCCTGGCCGTCGACGAGGCCGACGGGCCGTCCTTGCGCGTTGATGACGATGAGGTCGTCGATCTTGTGCGTCTGAAACAGGCGCAGGGCGTCGACGCCGAGCGCGTTCTCGGCGATAACCTTGGGGTGGCGCGTCATGAATTTGGATACGGGTTGCTGGAGAAAATCGGGTCCGGTGAGGGCGCTGCGACGGAAATCGCCGTCGGTGAGGATGCCGGTGAGTTTTCCGGTCTTCGCATGCACGAGCGCGATGCTGCCGGATTTCGCGCGGGTCATCGCGAGGATCGCATCCTGCGTGGTGGCGTTCTCGCGGGCGACGGGCAGCCGGTCGCCGCTGCGCATGATGTCGCGGACCTTGAGGAGCAGTGCGCCGAGATTGCCGGCGGGGTGATAACGGGCGAAGTCGTCGCGGGTCAGGCCGCGCGCCTCGAGCAGCACCATCGCGAGCGCGTCGCCCAGCGCGAGGGCGGCGGTGGTGCTGGCGGTGGGGGCGAGGGCGAGCGGGCAGGCTTCGCGACGCACGCGATAGACGAGGCGGAAGTCGGAATTGAGGGCGAGATCGGAGTCGCGGTGGCCGGTGAGGGCAACGAGTTGCACGCCGAGGCGTTTCAGAATCGGCAGGAGGCGGAGGATTTCCTGGGTCTGGCCGCTGTTGCTCAGGAGAATGGCCAGATCGCCTTCGGCGCAGAGGCCGAGGTCGCCGTGGAGCGCCTGGGTGGCGTCGAGGAAGCAGGAGGTCGCGCCGGTGCTGTTGAACGTGCCGGTGAGTTTTTGCGCGATGTGGGCGGATTTACCGACGCCGGTGAAGATCAGTTTATGCCCGCCGGCGATCGCGGTTTCGACCGCTTGGGCGGCGGCGACGAACTCCGTGTTGAGCGCCTTCGCCGTGTCCTGGAGTGCAGCGGATTCGATCCGGATACAGTGCCGCGCACGGGCGAGGATGGATTTCGGTGGCAGCGGCATTTAGAGTTTGAGTCGCGGTAAGAGTGTGCGGAATTTACGACCAAAGAGTGCGCCTTCAATCCCTTTCCCTCGTCAGATGACCCTTCGCCAGATCGTCACCGTTGCGCTCGCCGGCTTCGCGTTGTTCGCGGCCGCCGGATGCGAGCGTCGGGACAGCCAGGCGATTTCGTCGGAGGCGGATGAGCCGAATTTTCGCCAGGGGCAGCAGTTGGTGAAGCAGGGGCGAAACCAGGAGGCGTTGGCGGCGTTTCTGAAAGTGATCGCGAAGCGCGGCGAATCGGCGCCGGAGTCGCATCTGGAAACGGGGCTGCTTTATCTGGATCAGGTGAAGGACCCGTTGGCGGCGATCTATCATTTTCGCAAGTATCTCGAGTTGCAGCCGAACTCGCGGCAGGCGGTTTACGTGCGGGGGCGGATCGACGTGGCGAAGCGGGAGTTTGCACGGACGCTGCCGGCCCATCCGCTGGAGAGTCAGCCGGACCGGCTCGACGTGATCGAGCAGCTCAACCGGCTCCAGCGCGAGAACGACCAGCTCAAGGCGGAGGTCGCCGCACTGCGCGGGGGGGCGGCGCCGGCGACGGTGCGCACGCGCGTGGCCCTGGATGAGCCCGCGGGCATGGTGGCGGCGGGTGCGACGAACTCGACCGCGCAGCGGCCGTTCATCAATGCGTATGAGGCGCCGGCGGTCGAGTTGGAGGATTCGCCGATCTCGCTCGCGCGGGAAGAGCCGCCGGTAACCACGCCGGCGTTGCAGCCGGCGCCGCTGCCGCCGGGCGGGCGCGCGCCGCCGACGAAGCCGACGTCGCCGACGGCGGTGGGGCGGCGACATCTGGTGGTGAAAGGCGACACGTTGTTCAGTCTGGCGCAGCGTTATTATGGAAATCGCTCGCGCTGGCGCGACATCTACGCGGCGAACCGCGATGTGCTGCCGAGCGAGAATTCGCTGCGCATCGGGATGGAGTTGAAGATTCCGTAAACGGGGCGGACGCGGGCGGGCGATTGGCTGGAGGGTCGAGCTCCGCGAGACCTGAAGGCTCACCGGGACGGTTCGCCCTACTGAGCCTTCCTTCGCATTGTTTCGGCCTCGCGGAGCTCGGCCCTCCAAGTTGGTGTTTCGCGATGCCGCGCACGTCGCTTCGAACCTCCCGCTTTTCGGAATCGGTGATCCGCGAGATGTCGCGGGTCGCAGCCCAACACGGCGCGATCAATCTCGCGCAGGGATTTCCCGACTGGGATCCGCCGGCGGCGCTGGTGCAGGCGGCGAAGGACGCGATGGACGCGGGGCGTCACCAGTATGCGGTGACGTGGGGTTCGCCGGAATTGCGCGAGGCGCTGGCGGGAAAAATCGCGCGATGCATGGGCGTGCCGGTCGATGCGGAGCGGGAGCTGGTGGTCACATGCGGTGCGACCGAGGCGATGATGGTGGCGATGATGACGGTGTGCGATCCGGGCGATCGCGTCGGGATGTTTTCGCCGTTCTACGAGAACTACGCGGCGGATGCGTTGCTGGCGGGGGCGGTGCCGGTGCATGTGCCGCTGCATCCGCCGGAATATCGTTTCGATCCGGCGGAGCTGCGGCGGGCGTTCGAAGGCGGGTTGAAGGCGTTCGTGCTCTGCAATCCGTCGAATCCATGCGGACGGGTCTTCACGCGCGAGGAATTGCAGCAGATCGCGGCGCTGGCGGAGGAGTTCGACGCGTTCGTGCTGACGGACGAGGTTTACGAGCACATCGTGTTCGCGCCGCACCGGCACACGTATTTCACGACGCTGCCGGGGATGGCGAAGCGGACGCTGATGTGTTCGTCGCTCTCGAAGACGTTTTCGATCACGGGCTGGCGGCTCGGCTACGTGCACGCGGCGCCGGAGGTAATTGCGCAGGCGCGAAAGGTGCACGATTTTCTCACGGTCGGTGCGGCGGCGCCGTTGCAGCACGCGGTGGTGACGGCGCTGAGTTTTCCGGCGGGCTTCTACGATGCGCTAGCGGCGGAGTATGCGGCGTCGCGCGAGATTCTGCTCGGTTATCTGGATCGGACGGGGCTGCCTTATACGCGGCCGGAGGGCGCTTATTTCGTGATGCTCGACGTGTCGTCGTTCGGTTATGCGAGCGATGTCGAATTCGCGCACTGGATGACGCGCGAGATCGGGGTGGCGCCGGTGCCGGGATCGAGTTTCTTCGCGCATCCGGAAAATCGATACGTGCGGCTGAATTTCGCGAAACGGCCGGCGACGCTGCAGGCGGCGGGCGAGCGGCTGTTGAAACTGCGGCGCTGAAGCCGCGCGTCGTGGGCGGAGGCCGGAGCCTGCTTGCAGGGGATTTGGCGCGTCGTGGGCGGTCGCGGCGTGAGATCGCCTGCAAGCAGGCTCCTACCTTCGGATGGCGAGACTGCGCGGTTTATCCCGCCTGTGGACCGCATAAACTCCGACACTGCGCTTCAGGTTTCTCCCCAGAGGATGGTGCCGGTGGGAGACGAACCAACCGGGGGTTTGGCGGTCTGCTCCGGTAACCCAAACCACGCCATGTATCTCAACGTGCACAACGAATTATCGACCCAGGCGCGTGAACACGTGGGAGCCATGCTGAACCAGGCGCTCGCGGACGAATTCGCGCTCTCCGCGGCCACGCGCGACTACCATTGGAACGTCACCGGCCCCCAATTTCACAGCCTCCACCAGCTCTTCGACGAGCAGTATCACGAAATCGACGGATGGATCGAAAAGCTCGGCGAACGCGCGCGGGTGATCGGCGTCGTCGCGCAGACGAGCTGGACCGAGTTGATCAGCGCGCCGCGGTTCACGCCGATGCGCGGCGCGGACCTCAGCGCGCGCAGCATGCTGGCTGCGTTGAGTGCGCTGCATGATCGCATGAGCGCCACCTTGCGCCGGGAGGCGAACGAGTGCGCGAAGGAGCATGGCGATTCGGTGACGGCGGAATTGCTCAACGAGCTCTCCGAGTATCACGAATCCACCTGCTGGCTGCTCGGCGAACTGCTGCAGGATCGCGAGCGGGCGCAAGCGTCCTGAGGAGCCGGCCGTCGCTGCGTCGCACCCTTTCAGCTTCGTAAAACCTCAACCCCTACAAATCATGCTCAGTTACGCTCTCATCTTTTTGGTCGTGGCCCTGATCGCAGGCGTGCTCGGTTTCGGCGTCGTCGCCGGCACCGCGGCCACCATTGCGAAAGTGTGCTTCGTGATCTTCCTGGTGCTGTTCCTCGTTTCGCTGCTGCGCGGTCGCCGCGCGCCTTGAGCGGGTAAGCGTCAGGGATCGAGGGTAGGAGCCTGCTTGCAGGCGATGGTGCGTCAAACGCGGGAGAGGCGTCAAATCGCCTGCAAGCAGGCTC
>JAEYYL010000428.1 GCA_023430825.1 Verrucomicrobiota bacterium
CCACCGAGAGCCACACCGACTGACCGCCGCGTGAATTCCCAACCCAAAACCCCGAACGCTAAACCCGAAACCGGCGCGCCGCGCCCCTCCTGGGCCACCGTCCGCGACGACTTCCCGACGCTGCACCAACAGGTCCACGGCAAACCGCTCGTCTATCTCGACAACGCCGCCACCGCCCAAAAACCGCGCGCCGTCATCGACACGCTCGCGCGCTTTTACGAACGCGACAACAGCAACGTCCACCGCGGCCTCCACGCGCTCTCGATGCGCGCCACCGACGCCTACGAGGGCGCCCGCGCCCGCGTCGCCCGTTTCATCAACGCCGCCGATCCCGCCGAGATCGTCTTCACCCGCGGCACCACCGAGGCCATCAACCTCGTCGCCGCCAGCTGGGGTGGCGCGTATCTAAAATCTGGAGACGTCATTCTCCTCACCGAGATCGAACACCATTCGAACCTCGTCCCCTGGCAGCTCATCGCGCGCCGCACCGGCGCCACGCTCCGCTTCGTCCCCGTGCTCGGCGCCAATGCCGAGGGCGGCCTCGACTTCGCCGCGCTCGACGCCCTGCTCACGCCCGAGGTGAAGCTCTTCGCCTTCACCCACGTGTCCAACACGCTCGGCTCGATCAATCCCGCCGCCGAACTCTGCGCGAAAGCCCGCGCCCGCGGCATCGTCACCGTCATCGACGGCGCGCAATCGATCGGCCACCTGCCCGTCGACGTCCGCGCGCTCGGCTGCGATTTCTACGCGTTCTCCGCCCACAAGATGGCCGGCCCCACCGGTATCGGCGCGCTCTACGGCCGCCAGGCCCTGCTCGACGCGATGCCGCCGTATCAGGGCGGCGGCGGCATGATCGCGCAG
This sequence comes from Verrucomicrobiota bacterium, assembly GCA_023430825.1. Classification (GTDB taxonomy): domain Bacteria; phylum Verrucomicrobiota; class Verrucomicrobiia; order Opitutales; family Opitutaceae; genus Opitutus. Next base: position 862 of record JAEYYL010000428.1, read on the forward strand.
GTCGACTACACCACCGCGCGCTGGAAGCCGTCGCCGGAGCGCTTCGAGGCCGGCACCCCCAACTTCGCCGACGCCGCCGCGTTCGCCGCCGCCTGCGATTACCTCGACGCCCTCGACCGTGCCGAGATCGCCCGTCACGACGACGCCCTCGCCCAGCTCGCCGTCGAGAAACTTTCCGCGCTCCCCGGCATCCGCCTGCTCGGGCCCGCCGCCGGCCAGCCACGCAGCGGACTCGTCAGCTTCGCCTTCGCCGACGTTCACGCGCACGACGTCGTGACCTTCGCCGACGAGGACGGCATCGCGCTGCGCGGCGGCCATCACTGCAATCAGCCGCTGATGAAAAAGCTCGGCCTCACGAGCACGACGCGCGCGAGCTTCTACGTTTATAACACGCCCCAGGAGATCGATCTCCTCGTCGCGAGCCTGCGCCGCATCCTGAAATTCTTCGGCGCGAGCTGAGAGCTCCGCCCCTCCGGCTCACGCCGGCTTCCTCCGTCGAGGCCGCCGCCACCTGGTTTCGCGCCACGGCATTGATCGCTCGCGCCGCGCCGCCGCACGCCGCGATCGGCGCGGCACCGAGGCCCGCGCCCGCGGTGCGCTTGTGACGAATTCGTGACTCCACCCCCGGAGGCGGCGCGCCGATGCAACACCGCACAGCTTGCCCACTTCGTGCGCCCCTCGGCGCCCGGACCGGGCCGGCCTCCGCCAACGACCAACGAACACTCGCTTCAAACTTATGAACGCCGTTACGCCTGCCTCCCACCGCCCCGCTCGCCGGGTGCGATCGTTCTTCGCGCTCGCCCTTGCGGCGTTGGCGCTTCTCCCCGCCGTCCACGGCGCCGTCACTTGGAAAAACATCCAGATCGGCGGATTCGCCAGCCAGGGTTTCCTCATCAACTCCGGTCCGAACGACTATCTCGGCGAGACCAGCGAAGGCACGTTCGACTTCCGCGAATACGGCCTCAACGCCTCCTGGTCCAAGGGCAAGTTCCGCGTCGGCGCCCAGGCCTTCGGCCAGAAACTCGGCGAATACGGCGACGACGAAATCAAGCTCGACTGGGGCATCGTCGACTACCAGGCCACGCAATGGTTCGGCGTCCGCGCCGGCCGCGTGAAAATGCCGCGCGGTCTCTACAACGAGGCGCTCGATGTCGACTCCGTCCGCCCGTTCGTGCTGCTCCCGCAGAGCGTCTATGACGCCCGCCTGCGCGACTTTAACGCCGCGTTCAACGGCGCCATGGTTTACGGCAACGTCAGCCTCAAGCGCCTCGGCAGCGTCGACTACAAGGCCTTCTACGGCGAGATCCCGATGTCCACCGATTCGGGCGCGAACGACTATTTCAACAACGACGTCCCCTACCCGAATCTCAGCATCGGCATGGACTCGGCATTCGGCGGCAGCGCGTTCTGGAACACGCCCGTCAACGGCCTGCGCGCCGGCTTCTCCTACACCTCGTTCAAGGACTTCACCGCCGACCGCCTGGTGGGCTTCGACTGGCCGGGTTTCGGCTACATCGAATTCGTGATGTTCAAGACCGCGGATTTCTATGAACGCCACCTGTTTTCCGTGGAATACAGCCGCGGCGACTGGCTGTTCGCGGCCGAAGGCGGCTTCGATGAAGCGCGTTACGGCATCGCTGTCATCGGCAGCCCGGCCGAGTCGTTCATCGACTTCGAGAGCACCTATGCCTACGTGTCCGCGGCCCGCCGCATCAATGACCGCCTCGAACTCGGCGCGTATTACAGCTATTCGAAGGAGACGTCCGACATCGTCCCGCAGATGCCAGACTCCATCGCCATTCCCGCGTTGACCCAGCACGACTTCGCGCTGAGCGCCAAATACACGGTGAATGAAAACTGGGTCTTCAAGCTCGAGGGTCACTACCTCGACGGCGCGGGCAAGATCTTCGACACGCCGAAGCATCCCCAGCCGGTCGCCAACCGCGACGAGTCCTGGTTCCTGTTCGCCGCCAAGGCCACCTACTCGTTCTAAGCCGCCTCGCACACCCGGTCGCACCATGAACACCTCACTCAAACTCCTCGCGCTCGCCGCGCTCCTGCTCGCCGGCTCGCTCCACGCTGCGCCCACCCTCGCCGGTCACCCGGGCCTGGCCGGCCAGTCTCTCGACGCCGAGGGCGTCAAAGCCGTCCTCCTCGGCAAACGCGTGACGATCGGCGATGCCCGCGTCGTCATCGTCATCGCGAAGGCCGGCGACGCTCAGGAAGCGTTCCTCAAGGCCAACGTCGCCATGACCACCAGCCAGTTTCAAAATCACTGGCGCCGTCTCTTCATGACCGGCGGTGGCAGCGCGCCCAAGGTCGTCGAGACCGAGGCCGACGCGGTGAAACTCGCGGCCGAGACGCCCGGCGCGATCGCCATCGCCGATTCCGCCGCGCTGGGCGGCCTCGCCACCCTTGCCAACTAAACGCGAATCGCCCGCGTTTAACTTCCGCCGTTCTCCCCGAGCGGTTTGCGCGCCGCGCCTTGGTCCTCCAAGGCGCGGCGAACTTTTTGTGACAACTTCGTGACAGGCGAAAAATCGACCCCGTCCGATCAATAAGCGCAACGGCAACACCACGCTCGGTCCTCAGATCGCTCGAGCGTGCGCCCGCCGCCTCAACCACCGCAGTAAACTCCGACCTGTGAAAACCAACACCACCGCATCGCTCCATCCGGCCTTCCGGACCGCGCGCTTCATTTCCGCCGCCGCGCTCCTCGCGCTGGCCCTTGCGCCCGCCCAAGCGGCCGTCACCTGGAAAAACATCCAACTCGGCGGTTTCGCCAGCCAGGGCTACCTCGTGTCCTCGGACAACGACTACCTCGGCGAGACCTCGGACGGCACGTTCGACTTCCGCGAGTATGCCGTCAATGCCTCCTGGGCCACCGGCAAGTTTCGCGTCGGCGCCCAGGCCTTCGGCCAGAAACTCGGCGA
>JAEYYL010000332.1 GCA_023430825.1 Verrucomicrobiota bacterium
CGCCCCCGCCGGGGGGTGGCGCTAACCGCGGCGTGGGCGCCGCGACTCCATTTTCCAGGCACGGAGCATTGCCTCACGCCACCCGCGCCTTTTCGCTCCCGCCCGCACTTCTCATGGACGCCTACGCTCGAGCTCGCGAACTCATCGACGCCGCCCACGCCGCGGATCCGCACCGCGCCACCGACGGCCGCCCCGCCGAACTCGTCTATGCCGACCGCATGGAAACCTGGGTCGCGCGCGTCGCCGCCGAACCCACGCCGCTCCTCCGCCTCGCCGCCCGCTGCCAGCACCTCGAACGCTGGTCCGTGCCTCGCGCGAGTTTTCCCGAAGGTAAAACCGGTTATCTCACCTGGCGCCGCTCGCTCTACACGAAACAGGCCGAACGCGCGCGCGCGCTCCTGCTCGAAGCAGGCGTGTCCGCCGACGAAGCCGCCGAGGTGGCGACGTGGGTTTCCAAGAGCGGCTTGAAGACGAATCCCGGCACGCAGGCGCTCGAGGACGCCGCGTGTCTCGTGTTTTTGGAAAACGAGATCGGTGCGTTCGCCGCGCAGCACGCGGAGTATCCGCGCGAGAAGTTCGTCGATATCATCCGCAAAACCTGGCGCAAAATGAGCCCCCGCGCCCACGACCTCGCGTGCGCGCTCGACCTGCCCCCCGCCATCGCCGCCCTCGTCCAGGAAGCGATCGCGTCTTGACCAAGCGTAGCACGGTCAACCTGACCGTGCTTGCCCCTCGCTACGCGCTCAGGCGCGGTCAGATTGACCGCGCTACATTTCGAGAGGATCGATCAAAACGATAGCCGTAAAAAAACCCAGAACGCGCAAAAATGATCGGGAAGGCTCTTCTGTTCTTGCGTCTTTTGCGCCTCTTTGCGGCCCAACAATTGGGCTATGGTATTTTTTGAACCGCTGAAGCACACGCCGCCCGCGCCTCACCCCGTCGCCGCGCGATACAGCAGAAACACCACGAGCTGCGCCGAAAACACCCTCATCAGCATCACCAGCGGATACACCGTCGCATACGCCACCGCCGGCGCATCGCTGCCCGTCGTCTGCTGCGCAAACGCCAGCGCGGGCGGATCCGTCATGCTCCCCGCCAGCAGCCCGCACAATTCGGCATAGTTGAGTTTCTTCCACGCCCGCGCCACGAGCCCCACGATCACCAGCGGCACCGCCGTCACCACCGCGCCGTAAAGCATCCATTTCAACCCATCGGCGCCCAGCAGCACTTCGACGAACTTCTCGCCCGACCGCAGCCCGACCGCCGCGAGAAACAGCGTGATGCCCACCTCGCGCAACATGTGATTCGCGTTCGTCGGCATGTGCCACACCAGCGGACCGGTGTTCGCCGCGCGCGACAACAGGATCGCCACCAGCAGCGGCCCGCCCGCCAGGCCGAGCTTCACCGCCGCCGGCAGCCCCGGAATCACCAGCGGGATGCTCCCCACGATCACGCCCAGCGCGATGCCGACGAAAAACGGAATCGGCTGCGGCGAATTCAACGCCTTGTTCGAGTTGCCCACCGCCAGCGCCACCGCCTCGATCTGCGGCGCTTCGCCCACCACCATCAACACATCGCCGAACTGCAGCCGGAAACCCGGTGTAGCCGAAAACTCGATCCCGTTGCGCGTCACGCGCGTGACGACCACATGGTGCTCCGCGAACACCGTCAGGTCGGAAAGCTGTTTCCCAAAAATATCGCTGTGCGTGACGATCAACCGGCTGTTCGTCACCGGCCCCGGCAGCGCTTTCAAATCGATGCCGGCCTCCGCCCCCACCACCACGCGCAATTCGTCGAGGCCCTCCTCCGAACCGACCGCGTGCAAAATATCGCCCAGCCGCAGCACCGTGTCGGGCCGCGCCACCGTCACCAGGCCGTCGCGCGACACCCGTGACACGACCACGCCGGACGCCGCCAGCCCCGGCACCTTGCCCAGCGGCCGGCCGGCGAGGTTGGCGTTGCGCACCTCGAAATTCCGCGTGGCGGGCTTCGGCGCAGTCGACGCCTGCGCACTCTCCGCGATCGCCACCTCCGCCTTCACGTCGACGCGAAACAGCGCGCGCACCAGCAGCATCGTGAGAATGATGCCGATGATGCCGAACGGATACGCGACCGCATAAGCGAGCCCCTGGATCACCGGCGCCGACGCCGGTGCGTCCACCAGCCGCAACGCCTCTCCGGCCGCCGCGAGGCTCGGCGTGTTCGTCGTCGCGCCCGAAAGCAAGCCGACGCCCGCCGGGAGTTCGACGAAGCCGAACGCGATCCACGCCACCGTCACCAGCACGCCGAGCAGCACGACCGCGATGGCGAAGCCATTGAGCGCGAGCCCCCGCGCGCGCAGCGAACCGAAGAAACCCGGGCCGATCTGCAATCCGAGTGTATAAACGAAAAGGATCAGCCCGAACTCGCGCACGAACTCCAGCACGTGCGCATCGATGGTGAGCTTGAGATAGCCGAGAAACAGGCCGGCGAACAACACCCCCGCGACGCCGAGGCTGACGCCCGCGATCCGAATCTTGCCGAGCGCGCTGCCGGCCGCGCCGGCGATACCGAGCAGCACGACGGTGCGCGCGACGGAGTCGTTGGTGAAAAGTTGGATGAACCAGTCCATGGGAGGAACGTTGTTAGGCCATGCGCCCGACGCCTGCGCGTCAAATCTCGCGCAAAACAGCCGGCGCGCAGCGAAACGCAAAAATCGAGCGCCCCCGTTCACCACCGGCTTCGATCGCAATCGCCGTGGCGGCAGCCACCTCCGTGCCTGGCTGCCTTGGTTCGGGTCGGTGGCAAGCTTCCCCACAAATCCGCCGACCCAAGACCCGCGACGAAGTGGGCATACGTGCGACGATTTGCTGTCGCCCGAACGGCCGCTCCCTGGGAGCGCCGGCGTCCCCGCCGGCATGGTCCGGAAAAGCCGACGAGGACGTCGGCGCTCCCGCGCACCGCCCCCTCCGCGAGTAGGAGACATGCCTGCTTGCCGGCGATTCCGAATGGCTCGCTGCGTGAGCCGCGGGATCGGACGCCATCGACGGCAAGCAGGCTCCCATCCTCGATCCGACTCCGGCAGCGCCGTGCTTCAGCCTGCGCTTTGTCCACCGAATGCGGTCAGCCGGCGCACGCGCCACCGCGCCACTCGCCTCCGATCAGTCGCCTCTTTCGAAAAAATGCCCATCGTCC
>JAEYYL010000348.1 GCA_023430825.1 Verrucomicrobiota bacterium
GTCTTCGCGCCTCGGTGGTTTTCTCCTCCGTTCCCTTCGTTTCCTCCTGTAAGAAAGTCCTCATGCGATCCATCGCTCTCCCGCCCTTCGCCCACACCCCCGCGCCCTACTCCGGCCCGTCCGCCGCCGACGTGCTCGCGCTGCGCAAGCAATACCTCAGCCCCGGCCTCTTCCTCTACTACAAGCAGCCGATCATGATCGTCGAAGGCCGCATGCAGTATGTGTGGGACGACACCGGCAAACGCTACCTCGACGGCCTCGGCGGCATCGTCACCGTCAGCGTCGGCCACTGCCACCCGCATGTCGTCGCCGCCGCGAACAAACAAAACGAAACGCTCCAGCACAGCACGACGATCTATCTCCAGCCCAATATCGCCCGCTACGCGGAGCAGCTCGCGTCAAAGTTCCCCGGCGACCTCAAGGTCTGCTACTTCGTCAACTCCGGCTCCGAGGCCAACGACCTCGCGCTCCTCATGGCCCGGCTTTACACGGGCAACTACGACATGATCGCACTGCGCAACGCCTACCACGGCGGCAACGCCTCCGGCATGGGCCTCACCGCGCACAGTTCCTGGAAGTTCAACGTTCCCCATTCGTTCGGCGTCCACCACGCCGCCGCCCCGTATCCGTATCGTGGATCCTTCGGCTACGACGACGCCGATGCCGGCCGCAAATACGCCGACGACGTCAAATCGCTCATCGATTACGCCACGCCCGGCAAGGTCGCCGGCTTCATCGCCGAATCCATCCAGGGCGTCGGCGGCTTCGTCATTTTCCCCGACGGCTATCTCCAGCACGCTTACGCCCACGTCCGCGCCGCCGGCGGCGTCTGCATTGCCGACGAAGTCCAGACCGGCTTCGGCCGCACCGGCACGCATTACTGGGGCTTCGAAACGCAGGGCGTCATCCCCGACATCGTCACGCTCGCCAAAGGCATCGGCAACGGCGCGCCGCTCGCCGCCGTCGTCACCACGCCGAAGATCGCCGCCACGCTCGCGCAGAAAACCCACTTCAACACCTTTGGCGGCAACCCCGTCGTCAGCGCCATCGGCCAGGCCGTGCTCGAGGTGATCGACCGCGAAAACCTCCAGGCCAACGCCCGCGAACTCGGCGCGCATCTCCTCGCCGGCCTCGAGAAACTCGAGGCGAAGCACAAGATCATCGGCGATGTCCGCGGCCAGGGCCTGATGCTCGGCATCGAGTTCGTGAAGGATCGCACGACCAAGCAGCCCGGCCGCGAGGAATGCGCGCAGGTCGTGGAAAACGCGCGCGACCTCGGCCTGCTCGTCGGCAAGGGCGGCCTCTGGGGCCAGACCATCCGCATCGCTCCGCCGATGTGTATCACAAAATCGGATGCAGACTTCATGCTCGCCGCCCTCGACGAAGCCATCGGCGCCGTCGCCGCCGGATAACCCCTCCCCCGCCATGACCCAACCGCTCCACGTTCTCCTTTGCGCGACACTGCTCGCGTGCTCTCTCCCCGCCCGGGGCGCCGCCGTGGCCCACCCCTCGCCCGGCCCCGCCGCCGTCGACGGCCCCGCCGCGCTGGCAAAACTCCTCGCCGGCAATCAGCGCTACGCCGCCGCCCACGTCGGCTCGCCCCATCCTTACGCCCAACAGCGCGTCGACTGCGCTACCGACCAGCATCCGTTCGCCGTGATCGTCGCCTGCTCCGATTCGCGCGTCGCCCCGGAAATCGTGTTCGACCAGGGCCTCGGCGAACTCTTCGTCATTCGCACCGCCGGCAATCTCGTCGACGATCTCGCACTCGGCAGCATCGAGTATGCGGTCGAACATCTCGGCGTGCGACTCGTCCTCGTCGTCGGACACGAGCGTTGCGGCGCCGTCACCGCGGCGGTCGACGGAGCGCACACGTCCGGACACGTGCGCACCTTGGTCCAGGCCATCAAACCCGCGATCCGCACCACGCCCGAGTCCACCGCCCATCCGCTCGAAGCCGCCATCGCCGCCAACGCGCGCGCCGTGGCGGACAAGATCCGCCGGTCCCGCCCCGCGCTTTCCCAACTCGCGCACGCCGAAGTGACCATCGCCAGCGCCCGCTACGACCTCGATACCGGCGTCGTCACTCCGCTCGAATAAGCCGGGCTCCGCCCGGCGCGCGGCGCGAAGCTTTTCCTTGCTGGCCGGTCTCCCGGCCCGCATTGCTGCGCGTTCCATTTCCCTCGCCCTCCATGTCCAAACCCGACGGTCGCACCGAGTCCCTCCTCGAGAAAACTATCTTCGCCAGCCGCTGGCTCCAAGCCCCGCTTTATCTCGGCCTGATCGTCGCCCAGGGCGTTTACGTGTATCAGTTCTTCGTCGAACTCTGGCACCTCCTTCACACCGCCCTCCACGGCGCACCGGCCGGCGGTCCCGACCTCAGCACGCTCACGATGCTCATGGTCCTCGGCCTCATCGACGTCGTCATGATCGCGAACCTGCTCATCATGGTCATCATCGGCGGCTATGAGACATTCGTGTCCCGCCTGCATCTCGACGACCATTCTGACCAGCCTGAGTGGCTGAGCCACGTCAACGCCGGCATGCTCAAGGTGAAGCTCGCCACCGCGCTCATCAGCATCTCGTCGATTCACCTGCTGAAAACCTTCATCGAGGTCCGCTCGCCCAGCGTCGTCTTCACCAACGACGGCGTGATGTGGCAGGTCATCATTCACGCCGTCTTCGTGCTCTCCGCCATCGCCCTCGCGTGGACCGACCGCCTGATGGGCGCCACGCCGGCACCGAAACATTGATCTCGCGCGCCGGTCAACGCGCCGTGTCGCCGCACGGCGCCGCGCAACCGCCGCTCACCCAACTCGCGCTTGCCGTCGCGCCACGCGCTGCGGTTCACTGCCCCGCGTGAACGCACGCCCCAGCGACGCCGCCATCTTCGCCCTCGAGCGGCCTCATCCCCGCCTCTGGCGCTACTATCTGCTCAGCAGCCTGGCGATTCCGCCGCTGTTTCCCTTCATCGCGCTTCCGTTGTGGTTCCGCTATCACACGATGCGTTACCGGTTCACCGCCGAGGGCATCTCGATGAGCTGGGGCCTTCTGTTTCGCCGCGAGGTCATCATCCAATACGCGCGCATCCAGGACATCCACCTCCGCTCCAATCTCGTCGAGCGCTGGCTCGGTCTCGCCCGCGTGCTCGTGCAGACCGCCAGCGGCAACGCCTCCGCCGAGATGACGCTCGAAGGTCTCCTCGAATACGAGGCCGTGCGCGACTTCCTCTACGATCGCATGCGCGGCGTGAAAGACCGCCACCACCCCGCCACCACATCCGCTTCGCTCGCACCCGCCGCGCATCTCCCCGCGCCTGAATCGGCCGAAGTCGCGGCCACGCTGCGCGAAGTCGCCAACGAACTCCGGCTGTTGCGCGCCGCGCTCGCCGGTCACTCCGACCCCGCCTCACCGAAGGAGTCGCGCGATGTTTGAGTCGGTTCGCACTCACCTCTTTTCGCTGTTGCGCGTTCCGCCCAACCCGCAGCCTCCCCTCGGCGCGCCCGGCTCGGCCCGCGTGTTTCGCGCCGCGCGAAACTACTACCGGCTGCGCCTCCTCGGCTGGGGCGTCACCCAGCTCCTCACCCTCTTCGGCATCGTCGTGTCGCTCATCGTCATCGCCGAGGTCAAACAGGCCTCCGACGACATGAAGGCCGAACGCCGCGCCGCGGAACTCGCCGCGGCCGGCCACGCCGAATCAGCGGAAACCGTGACGCCGGCAAATTCCCAATACGACGCTCGGCGGTCTCACGTGAAATGGGGCCGCGACGCCGTCCGCGAGATCGTGCGCGCCCCGCACAATCCCTTCGGCCGTCTCGTCGAACGTTCACCCTGGTGGCTGTTTCCCGCCATCGGCATCTTCGAGGTCGGCGGCATCCTGCTCTACCTGCTTCAAATTCCCGTCACCTACGCGCTCGTCCGCCTCGAGTTCGAGTCGCACTGGTATATCGTGACCGACCGCAGCCTGCGCATCCGCAGCGGGCTCGTCTCGATGAAGGAATCGACGATGAGCTTCGCCAATCTCCAGCAGGTCACCGTCAGCCAGGATCCCGTGCAACGGCTGCTCCGCATCGCGGACGTGCGCGTGCAATCCGCCGGCGGCGGAGGCAGCAGCGATTCGCACGGTCACACGCGCGATTCAATGCACACCGGCATCTTTCACGGCGTCGATAACGCCCCGGAGATCCGCGACCTCATCCTCGAGCGCCTGCGTCTCTTCCGCGCCGCGGGCCTGGGCGATCCCGACGATCACCACGAAACGGATACAGCGGTCGTCGCCGTCGATCCAACCGCTCCCGCAACTCCCGACGACACGCTTGCCGCCGCGCGAGAACTCCTCACTGAAGCGCGCGCATTGCGCGCC
>JAEYYL010000350.1 GCA_023430825.1 Verrucomicrobiota bacterium
TGGTAGGAGAAGCGGCGGTGGGTGAAGATGTGGACGAAGAGCAGGCCGCCCGGCTTGAGCCAGCGCGCGATCGCGGCGAGGAGGCGCTGGTAGTTTTTCATGTGCTCGAACATCTCCACGCTGACGACGCGGTCGAATTGCGCGGGGGCGATGTCGAAGGTGTTGAGGTCGCAGGTGAGGATGCGGAGGTTGGCGAGACCGCGTTTGCGCGCTTCGGTGTCGATGAATTCCTTTTGCGTGCGGGAGTTCGAGACGCCGGTGATTTTGGCGCGGGGAAATTTTTCCGCGAGGTAGAGCGAGAGGGAGCCCCAGCCGCAGCCGAGTTCGAGGATGTGCTGGCCGTCGGCGAGTTGGGTGCGCTCGACGTAGAGGGCGAGCATGGCGTCCTCGGCTTCGGCGAGCGTGGCGTCGGGAGCAGGGTAAAGGCAGCCGGAGTATTTGAGGCGCGGCCCGAGGCAGAGTTGATAGAAGCGCGTGGGGACCTCGTAGTGCTGCTCGTTGGCGGCGAGGGTGTTTTCGGCGATGGGGCGGGTTTTCAGGTCGGCGACGTAACGTGCGGCGTCGTAGCGCGCGGATTCGTCGCGGAGGCGCTGCGCGAGCAGGCGGCGGATGCCGGCGCGGAGCAGGCGGTCGGGCAGGAGATTTTTTTCGAGGAGGGTGTCGAGCATGGCGGAGTTCAGGTGCGCGGGGGGTGCTTCGGAAACCACGGGACGAAGGCGCTGGTGCGTTCCTGGTAGCGGCGGTAGGCGTCGCCGCGGGAGCGGAGGCTTTGGGCTTCGGTCGTGGGCAAACCTGTTACGCGCAGGAGCAGCCAGAGGATGCAGGCGGGGCCGATGAGGCCGAGCCAGCCCCAGGGCGACGCGAGCGCGAAAAGTGCGTAGGCGACCCACGTGAGCCATTCGAAAAAATAGTTGGGGTGGCGGCTGGTGCGCCAAAGGCCGGTGTCGCAGACGCGGCCGCGGTTGGCGGGGTTGCGCTGGAAGGCGGCGAGTTGGGCGTCGGCGAGGGCTTCGCCGCTGACGGCGAGCAGCCAGAGCGCGGCGCCGGCGAGTTCGAGCGGGTGGAGCGAAGGCGTGGGATTGCGAACGACGAGGAGGAAGCCGATGCCGAGGAGAGGGACGGAGACAGCCTGGAGTTGGAAGAAGCCGAACATCTTCGGGGCGAAGCGGGCGGACCAGTCGCGGCGGAGTTGTTGATAGCGGGCGTCCTCGCGCGGGTGGTGACCGAAGACGCGGATCGCGAGGTGAGTGCCGAGGCGCACGCTCCCGAGCACGACCATCGTGGCGAGCAGCGCGCGGCGCACGGGCCACCCCGTGCCGATGAGCGCGTAGAATGCGGCGAGGGCGCCGAACGCGTAGGACCAGGCGACGTCGACGATGCCGTAGTTGTCGATGCGTCGGGCGAGCAGGTAGGTGGCGGCAAAGACGAGCAACAGCGCGACGACGGCGAGGACCAATGGCATGAATGGAGTCACGGGATGGGGTGATCGGCAGGCGGAGGCGCGGCGGCGGCGGTCTGGGTTTTAGCGCGGGAGATGCCGCGGGTGAGGGGCAGCGCGATGTAATACACGGCGGCGATGTAGAACGGGGCGAGGATGCACCAGCCGACGATGGCGTGGAGGCCGGCGACGCCGAACTCCTGCAGGAAGCGCGCGGGAGAATCCCAAAGCAGCTGGCCCATGTGGCGGAAGTTCAGGTCCGCGTGCGAGACGCCGAAGAAGCGTCCGCCGAAATTCATGCAAAGATAAATCGCGGGAAGGTGCGCGGGCCAGAGGGCCTGATTGATGAGCTGAATGATCGGCTGGTTGAGTCGCAGCGCGATCGCGACGAGGAAACAGAGCAGCGTGGTCGTGCCGAGAATCGGGAAGATTGCGAACGCGCTACCGACGGCGATGGTGAGTGCGATCTTGTGCGGCGTGATGCCCTGGGTGAGTTGCGCGACGATCGGATCGCGGACGCGGCGTTGCCAGACGGAGCGCCCGGCCGGCGAGGCAGACGGATGAAGCGAAGACACGAAGCGAGTCTCGGACGAGCGGGGCGAGGCGTAAAGCGCACCGGTGGTGACATTCATGCGGCGGCGAGGCCGATGACGAGGAGGCCGACGGCGGCGAGCGCGAGGCCGAGCGGGCTGGGGCCGTCGCGGCGGACGGTGAGGATGTCGACGAGTTTCGCGTGAGGGGGCACACGGAAGAGCTCGGCGAGCGCGTAGATCGCCATCGCGATGTTGCCGAGGAGCAGGATCGCGACGAGCCAGGCGAGCCGGGCGACGGTGGAGGTTTGTTTGTAGGCGATCCAGACGTAGAACGTGAGGAAGCCCCAGTAGGCATCGACGAGCGTGGCGAGGAACCACGGGTGGGTGGCGACGTCGCGCGGCACGGCGAAGAGGGGGCACTGGAACGAGGCCCACGATGTAACCGCGAGCATCGATGCGAGGACGAGGAGGAAGAAGAGGCGGAGGGCGAGGAGCATGGGGCGGAGCGAAGCGGAAAAGGAGCGAAGCGAGGTGGGGAGCGACCCGGCGGCTACAGGGAGAGGTTGTTGGAGCGGGTGTGGAGCGTATGGACGACGGAGATGTTGCGCAGGGCGAAGGCGGCTTCGCAGTAGGCGAGATAGTAGCGCCATTTGCGGATGAAACGGTCGTCGAAACCCAGCGCGCGGACCTCAGGGAGGCGGTCGTGGAAATTGCGCGACCAGGCGCGGAGCGTGCGCGTGTAATCGGCGCCGAGATCGTCGACGCGGTGGAGCACGAAGCCGCCGGCGCGGGCGAGCTGGTCGTTGACGCGGTTGAGCGAGAGCAGGAGCGAGCCGGGGAAGATGTGTTTCTGGATGAAATCGACGCCGGTGCGAAACTGATCGTATCGAGAATCTGGACACGTGATGAACTGGAGCGCGAGCAGGCCGTCGGGCTTGAGGACGCGGTCGAGCGTGGCGCAGAACGCCGGGAGGTAGCGGTGGCCAAGGGCCTCCATCATCTCGATGGAGACGATCTTGTCGTAGCGGCCGGTGACGTCGCGATAGTCGCGGAGCTGCACGTCGACGCGATCGGCGAGGCCCGCGGCGGCGATGCGGGCGCGGGCAAAGTCGAACTGTTGTTGCGAGATCGTGAGCGTGGTGACGCGGCAGCCGTAGGTGCGAGCGGCATGGAGCGACCATCCGCCCCAGCCGGTGCCGATCTCGAGCACGTGGTCGGAGGGTTGGAGGCGGAGGCTGCGGCAAAGGGCGTCGTTTTTTTCACGCTGGGCCTGCTCCAGCGTGAGTTCGGGCGAAGTCCACTTCGCGGCGGAATACATCATCGATGGATCGAGCCAGAGCGCGAAGAAGGCGTTGGAGAGATCGTAGTGCTCGCGGATGTTGCGGCGGGCGGTGGCGCGCGAGTTGGGGCGGAGGAGATGGCTCGCGCGGTTGGTGAAGCGGAGAAAATTGAGGGCGAGCGAGCGGGCGCGGCGCGAACCGGAGAGCGTGGGCGCGTGATCGTGGTTGAGAATGAACCAGGCGATCACGGCGGGCAGGTGAGGCGTGTCCCAATCGCCGTCGAGATACGACTCGGCGAAACCGATATCGCCGGACCAGAGGCATTTTTCGAAAAAGCGGAGGTCGTGAATGCGGAGCGTGGCGGTCGCGGGGATGCCGGCGGGCAGGGTGGAAGGGAGTGGCGCGGCGGAGAGGTCGCCGAACTCGTGGACGGTGCCGTCGGGGAGTTCGAGCCGCAGCCGGCCGCGCGGGAGCGCGGCGAGCGCGCGGAGAACGGCGCGCTGGGCGAACGTGGGGCGTGATCCGCGGGAAGCAGGCGAACGTGCGAAAGCGGGCGCGGGCGCCGAGGGAAAGTAACCCATTGGGTTGCTTTGTGAGCGGGCGCCGGAGTGGTAGGCGGACGGCGAGAGGGGTGGGTCCAGAGGAGCGGGTTGTGTCATGGAATGCTGGATACGAGAGAGCGGTGCGGGCGGTGGAGGTCGCGCTGGTCGGCGCGGCGGGCGGCCTTGGGGAACCACGGCACGCGCTTGAGCCAGAGACGCAGGGCATGCCAGTGGATCAGCGCGACGACGCGCAGAGAGAGCAGCGGGTATTTCAGGGTAAACCACGCGAGGCGGGCGGAAGTGAGTTCGCGGCGCGGGCCGGCGAGGGTGCTGGTGAGCGTGCGAGTGGCGCCGGCGTGGTCGTCGATCTGGATGGAGAGTTGTTCTCCGGGCGCGCGAAGGTGGAAGTCGAAGGCGACGTCGACGTCGGAAAACGGAGAGACGTAGAAGTGTTTTGGCGTTCGAATCCGGAAGCTGGATACGGTGGCGGCTGGGTCGGCGGAAGGGGCGGGCGGGATGAAGTAGGGCTTTACCTCGCGGAACGTGTTCGTGACTTCGGCGAGGGCGGCGACGGGGCGGCCGGTGCGGTCGAAGCAGAAGTAAAACGACACGGGGTTGAAGAGATGGCCGAGGATGCGGGGGAGCGTGACGAGCAGCACGCGTCCGCCGGCGAGATCGATGCCGCGGGTGGCGAGGAAGGCGATGACGCGGGCTTTGAGGTCGCGGGGTTTGTCATCTATTAGATGACAAACGGCGGGGGGAGGCGTGGAGGGTTGGTGGAGGGGTTGGTGGGTGGGGAGGTAGTCGCGGTCGCGGAAGGAGTAGAGGTTGGGGCGTTCGAGGGAGAAGAGGCGGAGGCGGCGGGGGAGCGAGGGAAGTTCGTCGAGGTCGAGGGCGAAGAGGAAAAGGCGATAGACGAAACGGTGCTTCCGCGGGTGAAGGCGGGCGTGCATGACGCGGCACTCGTAGAGGCAGGAGTTCATGCGGAGAGGCGGTGGCGATGGAAACGGGTGGAGCGATGAGGGCGAGGCCGGGAGAAGATGGGCCGTGGTGACGATGATGGTGTTACGGACGAGGGAGGGGATCTGGATGCATCGCGGGACAGGATCGCGGGGGTTGGCTGGCGTAAGCACGGAGGCGCGAGACGGCGGGTCGGAGACCGCGCCCTACTGGGGCCAGGGGTCGCGGGCGAGGAGTTGTTGGGCGAGGCGGTGGGCGCTGAAGAGGCCGTCCTCGTGGAAGCCGTAGCGCTGCCACGCGCCGGCGAAATAGGTGCGCGTGGTGTCGCCGGCGGCAGCGTTGAGCGCGGGGATCTCGCGTTGCGCGCGAACCGCAGCGAGGTCGAAGAGCGGGTGCGTGTAGTCGATGCGGCGAAGGACCTTGTTCGGATCGATCGATTCGGGGCGGTTGATCGTGACGAAATAGTTCTCGCGATCGGAGACGCCCTGCAGGGAGTTCATCCAATAATGCGTGGCCGTGGACGTGCGGCCCATCGCGCTGCGCGCGATCTCGTAGTTCCAGCTCGACCAGGCGAGCCGCGTGCGGGGCATCACGGTGGCGTCGGTGTGGAGCGTGGCGACATTGGGTTGGAAGGCGAAGGCGCCGAGGATTTGAGATTCGCTGGGGGTAGGGTCGGCGAGGAGGCGGAGGGCGTCGTCGGCGTGGCAGGCGAGGATGGCGTGGTCGAACGTGCGGACTTCGCCGGGTATCGACATTATGGTTACGCCGCGGGGCGAGCGGGTGATGCGGGTGGCGGCCTGCTCGAGGCGGAGACGGTCGCGGAAAGGCGCGAGGATTTTTTCAACGTAGGTGCGCGCGCCGCCGTCGACGGTGAACCAGGGATGCTGCGTGTGCAGGCCGAGGAAGCCGTGGTTGTGGAAGAAGCGGAGGAGGGTGGCGGCGGGGAAGGCGAGCATCTGTTCCGGTGGCGTGGTCCACACGGCGGAGCTCATGGGGATGAGGTAGAGGTGGAAAAAGTCGTCGCCGTAGCCGCGGCGTTTCACGTAGTCGCCGAGCGTTTCGAGTGCGATCGCGGGATCGCCGGGGCTGTTCGTTGCGCCCGCGTCGAGGGCGGCGACGGCTTCGCGGTTGAAGCGGTCGATGGCCGCGAGCATGCGCCAGAAGCGGGGGCGGAGGAGGTTGCGGCGCTGGGCGAAGAGGTGGTTGAGGGAGGAGCCGGCGAACTCGAGGCCGGTGTCGGCGTGGCGCACGCTGAAGGACATCGGCGCAGGTTTCGTGGGGACGTCGAGTTCGCGAAAGAGCCGGGTGAGGAGCGGGTAGGTGACGTGGTTGAACACCATGAAACCGGTGTCGATCGGCAGCGTGCGACGGGTGCCGGGTTCGAGGGTGGTGACGGTGTTGGTGTGTCCGCCGGCGTGCGCGTTGGATTCGAAGAGCGTGACGTCGAAGTCGCGGTGGAGGAAGTGAGCGCAGCCGAGTCCGGCGATGCCGGAACCGATGATAGCGAGCGAAGGCATGGATTGCCATGCTACGCGCGGAGGCGGCGGATGGATTCAGCGAAAGCGTCGGGGCTGCTAACCCGGATACGTCACACTCGAATCAACCAAGTCATGGTTCACAGAGGACACTGAGCTGTGACACAGAGGCAGCAGGAGGCCACAAGGTGTTGGATGCGTTTGTTGCGAAAACGAGGCGGATTGGAAGG
>JAEYYL010000351.1 GCA_023430825.1 Verrucomicrobiota bacterium
ATCAAAATCGCCATCATCGGCGCGGGCGGCATGGCCGCCTACCACGCCACCGGTTTCCGCAACGCCGGCGCCGACATCGTCGCCCTCTGCGACGTCAATCCCGCCGCCGCCGAGAAAGCCGCCGCCAAGCACGGCATCGCGCGCACGTTCTCCGACGTCGGCACGATGCTCCGCGAGGTCCCCGAGCTCGACGCCGTCTCGATCATCGTCCCCAACAAATTCCACGCCCCGCTCGCGCTCCAGGCGCTAAAAGCCGGCAAACACGTCTTCTGCGAAAAGCCGCCGGCGATGAACGCCCGCGAGATGACGCAGCTCAAGGCCGCCGCCGAGAAGGCGAAGCGCACGTTGATGTTCAACTTCAACAACCGCGCCCGGCCCGAGAGCTACGCGATGATGGACCACATCAAGGCCGGCGAGATCGGCCGCATCAATTCCTGCCAGGCCAAATGGATTCGCCGCGCCGGCATCCCCGGCTTCGGCGGCTGGTTCACCACCAAGGCGCTCTCCGGCGGTGGCCCGCTCATCGATCTCCTCCACATGATCGATCTCGGCCTCCACTTCATGCAGTATCCGGAACCTGCATACGTCCTCGCGCAGACGTTCAACGATCACATCACCGACAAGACGTTCAAGGGCCCGTGGGGCATCCCCGACGTCGCGAAGGGCGCGACGGATGTCGAGGCCGCGGCGCACGGCTTCGTCACGTTCAAGACCGGCCAGACGATGGCGTTCCAGGTCTCCTGGGCCGAGATGAACAAGCGCGAGGAAGTCTCCGTGACGTTTCAGGGCACGAAGGCCGGCGGCCTCGTCCAGCGGCTCTTCGGCATCGACGGCCTCGACGGCACGGCGATCGACACCTGCGAACTCTACACGCAGGACCACGGCCGCATGGTGAATCGCAGCATCATTGTCCCACCCGACGAGCCGATGGGCCGCGTCCGCTCCGCGACGAACTTCATCCTCACGCTCGAGGGTAAGGAAAAACCGCTGAACACCCCCGACCAGGCTCTGTCGCTGATGAAGATCATCGACGGCGCCTACAAATCCGCCGCCACCGGCAAACCCGTCGCACTCTAACCCTAAATTTCTCCCGCGAATCACGCGAATCGCCGCGAATTTCACTCCGCTTCGTTCGCGTAAATTCGCGTGATTCGCGGGAGGCTGCTTTTTTTCGTCCCCTATGAAGCTAAATCGCAAACTCCGCATGGGCATGGTCGGCGGCGGCCGTGGCGCCTTCATCGGCTCGGTCCACCGCATGGCCGCCCGCCTCGACGGCGAAATCGATCTCGTCGCCGGCTGCTTTTCCTCCGATCCGAAAAAGTCCAAGCTCTCCGGCGAGGACCTCTTCCTCGATCCGTCGCGCGTTTACGCGACCTACGAGGAAATGGCGCAGAAGGAAACCGCGCTCCCCGCGGACCAGCGCATCGACTTCGTCTCGATCGTCACGCGCAACAACACGCACTTCGCCGTCGCGAAGACGTTTCTCGAAGCCGGCTTCCACGTCGTCTGCGACAAGCCCCTCTGCTTCACCCGCAAGGAAGGCCTCAAGCTCCGCGAGATCGTCCAAAAATCCGGCAAGGTCTTCGCGCTCACGCATAATTACACTGGCTATCCGATGGTGAAGGAAGCCCGCGAGTGGGTCCGCGCCGGCAAGCTCGGCAAGATCCTGAAGATCGTCGCCGAATACCCACAGGGTTACGCCATCACCGCGCTCGAGCAAAAGGGCGACGGCGCGATCTCCAACTGGCGCATGGACCCCTCCGTCTCCGGCGTCTCCAACTGCATGGGCGACATCGGCACGCACGCGCACAACCTCGTCCGCTACATCACCGGCATGGAAATCGACGAACTCTGCGCGGAGCTCTCGACCTTCATCCCCGGCCGCCCGCTCGACGACGACGGCAATTGCCTGCTGCGTTTCGCCGGCGGCGCGAAGGGCATCCTCTTCGCCTCGCAGATTTCCAACGGCGATGAGAACAACCTCAACATCCGCGTTTACGGCACGAAGGGTTCGCTCGAGTGGCATCAGGAGAACCCGAACGAACTCGTCTTCAAGCGCGCCGACGCGCCACCGGTCGTCCATCGCCGCGGCAACAACTACCTCTCCGCCGCCGCGCAGGGCGCCACGCGCACGCCCTTCGCGCATCCGGAGGGTTTCATTGAAGCCTTCGCCAACGTGTATCGTTCTGCCGCGACTGCGATCGCCGACGCCGTCGCCGGCCGCAAGGCTCCAAAAACTGGATACGATTTCCCCACCGTCGAGGACGGCATTGCCGGCATGGCGTTCATCGAGACGGTGGTGAAAAGCAGCAAAGCCGGTGCGAAGTGGGTAAAGTTCCCGCAGGCGTGACTCGCGAGTAGGGCGGGTCTCCGACACGCCCTTTTCTCTTCTCCGCCTCCCTCCGCGATGTCGTCCCTCCACACGACACGCTTCCATCGCGGCAAGCTTCCTCACTGGGAGGTAGAGCACGGACGTTACTTCGTCACCGTGCGGCTCGCCGACAGCTTGCCGCGCGAAACCGTCCTGCGTCTCCAACAAATCCATCAGTCCCTCGCCACGATTCCCCCGCAATCAACCGCCTTCGCTCTTCTTCAACGCCAGTATTTCCAAACCATGGAGAAATATCTGGATGCCGGAGCGGGCGATTGCCTGCTGAAACAAGACGAACTCGCCACGGCTGTCGCCGACGAACTCAAGTCACCGACGAATGGAGCGTCGACGTCCCGCACTTCACGATCATGCCGAATCACTGGCACGCACTCGTTGTTTCCCGCACCGACTGCACCCATACGCTGGGCGAAATTCTGAAGCGCGTGAAAGGCCGAACTGGCAAAAGTATCCGAGCGAGCCTCGGTAACTCCGGCGCTGTCTGGCAGCGCGAATGGTTCGACCGATGGATGCGCAGCGACGCCGAATGGAGCAAAACCGTCGCCTATATCCGCAACAACCCTGTGAAAGCCGGTATAGTGTCAGCCTGGCCGGAACATCGCTGGACCCAGTAGGGCGGGTGGCAGGCCCCCCCCCCCCCCGCCCCCCCCCCCCCC
>JAEYYL010000433.1 GCA_023430825.1 Verrucomicrobiota bacterium
AGTCGCGCTCGTCGTGCGCGGGCACGGCCATGATCGCGCCGGTGCCGTAGCCCATGAGCACGTAGTCGGCGATCCAGATGGGCACGCGTGCGCCGTTGACGGGATTGATCGCGTAGCTGCCGCTGAAGACGCCGGACTTGTCCTTCGCGAGATCGGTGCGCTCGAGGTCGCTCTTCGCGGCGGCGCGCTTCTTGTAAGCGTCGACGGCGTGAACGTGCTCGGGCGTGGTGAGCGTTTCTACGAGCGGATGTTCAGGCGCGAGCACCATGTAGGTGCAGCCGAACAGCGTGTCGGGCCGCGTGGTGAACACCTTGAGCGACCCGGCGGATTTGTTCTCCAGCTCGAATTGAATCTCGGCGCCTTCGCTGCGGCCGATCCAGGCTTCCTGCATCCGTTTCGTGGATTCAGGCCAGTCGACGTCCTTCAGGTCGGCGAGCAGGCGCTCGGCGTAGGCGGTGATGCGCAGCACCCACTGGCGGAGATTGCGGCGCTCGACGGGAAAACCACCGACCTCGCTCTTGCCGTCGACGACCTCTTCGTTGGCGAGCACGGTGCGCAGCTCGGGGCACCACCACACGGGTCGCTCGTCGACGTAGGCGAGGCCCTTCTTGAAGAGCTGTAGGAAAATCCACTGCGTCCACCGAAAGTATTTCGGGTCGGTCGTGTCGATTTCGCGTTCCCAGTCGTAGGAAAAGCCGAGCGCGCGGATCTGCCGGCGGAAATTGACGATGTTGTTTTGCGTGTTGGCGGCGGGGTGCGTGCCGGTTTTCACCGCGTGCTGTTCGGCGGGCAGGCCGAAGGCGTCCCAGCCGATCGGATGCAAGACGTTGTAGCCCTTCGCGCGCATGAAGCGCGCCATGATGTCCGTCGCGGTGTAACCTTCCGGATGGCCGATGTGCAGGCCGGCGCCGGACGGATACGGGAACATGTCGAGCACGTAGTATTTCGGCTTCGACGAGTCGTTGTCCGCGCGGGCGGAGTGGTTTTGCTCCCAGAAAGTTTGCCAGTGCGGCTCGATCTCTTGGAAGTTGTATTCTTTGCTGCTGGTAGCCATTCGCGTGAACCCGCCACTGTGAAACCTTTCCCTGCCCGGTCAATCTTCACCCTTGTCGTGAGCTGCTTCGTGGCGGTGGTGGCGGCGAACGCGGCGGTGAGTCGCGGGTTCAACGACTTGCTCGAGGCGGTGGTGCGCATCGATGTGCGCGAGTCGGCGTTCGAGGCGGGCGCGCGGCGGCTGTCGTCGAGCATCGGCTCAGGTGTGATTCTTTCGCAGGACGGGCTCGTGCTCACGAACGCTCACGTGGCGAGTCCGCGCGCAGTGGAGTTGTCGGTCACGCTCGCGAGCCTCGAACGCGTGAACGCGACGCTGGTCGGCTGGGATCACTGGACGGATCTCGCGCTGCTGCGGCTCGATTTGGCGGAGGTGAAGCGCCGCGGGCTGCGGTTCAAGCACGCGAGCTTTGGTGACAGCGCGAAGCTCGAGGTCGGCGACACGGTGTATGCGGTCGGCACGCCGTTCGGGCTGACGCGCACGGCGACGCGCGGGATCGTCTCGAACACGAATCGTTTTTTCGAGGACCCGATCGGGGTGAACGGCTACGAATCGGGCTCGTTCAACACGTGGCTGCAGACCGATGCGGCGATCAATCCCGGCAATTCCGGCGGTCCGCTGGTGACGGCGAACGGCCGCGTGGTCGGCATCAACTCGCGCGGTTTCGCGGGCGCGGACAATCTGGGCTTCGCGATTCCGGCGGCGATCGCGAAGCGCGTGGTCGCGGAGCTGGTGCGCGCGGGCGCGGTCGAGCGCAGCTACGTCGGCATCGTGCCGCGCGATCTGCGCGACTTCGAGAGCTATTACGCGCTCTCGCTCAACACCGGGATGCTGATCAACAACGTCGATCGCGATTCGCCGGCGGCGCGCGCGGGGATCCGCGCCGGCGACATCCTGCTTGCGATCGACGGGGCGCAGGTCGACGGACGTTTTCCGGAGCAGTTGCCGCCGATCCAAAATCTGATCGCGAGCCGGCCGGTCGGCTCGACGTTGAAACTCACGGTGAAGCGCGGCGCGGATACGCGCGACTATGCCGTGGTGACGGAGAAGCTCGAGAGCCGCGTCGGCGAGGAGTGGGCGTTCGAAAAATGGGGCGTGAGCGTGCGGAAGGTGTCGCGCACCTACGCGCGCGAGCACCAGCTGCCGAACGCCAACGGCGTGCTCGTGATCGGCGTGCAGCCGGGCTTTCCTGCGGCGGTGGCGGGCGTGTCGCGCGGCGACATCATCACGAAGATCGGTGTCCAACCGGTGGATACGCTCGACGTGGTGAAGGCGGCGCACGCGGCGTATGCGGAGCAGCCGGAGGCGGTGTTGGTCGAGGTGCTGCGCAACCGTCAGATTTCGCTCTACGTATTGAAACCATGAGGACGATTTGCCGTTGGATCGAGGTCGAGGGTAGGAGCCTGCTTGCAGGCGATTTCGCGCGTCGCCCGTGTTTGCGTGCGGCGAAATCGCCTGCAAGCAGGCTCCTACCTATTGTGCTGATGGTGCTGAGCAGCGGAGGGAGCCGCGCGGCGGACTTGCCGGAGCTCTGGGCGGAGCGCGTGAAGTCGGTCGTGGCGGTGGAGTATTACGTCGAGACGGAGATCGAGCGGCGGCCGAGCGTGGCTTACGGCACGGTGATCGACGAGCGCGGCACGATCATCCTGCCGGCGGTGGCGGTGAATCCGCGGACGACGCCGGAGCAGTTGAAGGAGTTCAAGGTGTATCGCCCCGGAAATCCGGCGAGCGTGGCGGGCGAGTATCTCGGGCAGGATGCGCTGTCCGGCTGGCATTTCGTGCGTGCGGCGGAATCGGTGCGCGGCGAACTCGTGCCGGTCACGCGGTTCGCGAAAGCGGACGTGCGCGAGCCGGCGCTCGCGGAGGAAGTGTGGGGCATCGGACTGCGCGGGAAGGACGAGGATTTTTCGGCGTATCTGCTCACGAGCCGGATCGCGCTGGTGCAGGCGCTGCCGCAGCGGACGGCGATTGCGCAGCAGGAGATTTGCGGGCCGGGGCTGCCGGCGTTCAACCGCGCGGGTGCGTTCGTGGGGCTCGGGCTGAGTTCGTTTGGACAGAACTACGTGCAGTTTTCGCGCAACGAGCGCGGCGGGTTGCCGGTGATCATGGTCAACGTCGAGGAAAGCGGCGCGCTGCTCGTGGCGGGCGAAGCGCGACCGCAGTTCGAACGTGTGCCGGGAAATGTTTTCGGCCGGCCGCTTGCGTGGCTGGGCGCCTACGGGATGGAGCCGGTTGCGCCGGAGGTCGCGAAGTTTCTCCAACTCGAAAACCAGTCGGCGGCGGTGATCAGCGAGGTGATCGAGGGCAGTCCGGCGGAAGCGGGCGGGCTGCGCGATCGCGACATCCTGGTCGCGCTCGACGGTGCGCCGCTGCCGCGGCTGAAGCCGGATCGCGTGGTGGTGGGATTTGTCGAACGCGAAATCGTGAAGCGGCGGCCGGGCGAGACGGTGACGTTCACCGTGCTGCGCGACGGTGCGCGGGTGGACGCGAAGGTGACGCTCGGCGAGCAGCCGCGGCTCTACAAGGAGGCGGAGCGGAAATATTTCGATGCGCTCGGTTTCACGGCGCGCGAGTTCGTTTACGACGATGCGGTGGCGCGGCAGGTTACGGCGGAGGAGATCGGCGGCGTGGTGGCGCACTTTGTGAAGCCGAACGGTCCGGCGGCGGTGGCGGGTTTGCAGACGGACGACTGGATCAGGGAGATCGACGGTATCGAAGTGGCGACCTTCGCCGCGGCGGCGGTGCAACTGGCGGCGATCGAGGCGAACCGCACGCGGACGGAGGCCGTGCTGCTGGTCAGCCGCGGCGGGGAGACGGCGGTGTTACGGTTGAAATTGTGAGCGAAAGCCCAGGACGTTCAGGTGCGATAGCGGACGCGGCGACGTTCGCGAGTTGCGTGTGAGCGGGGTTTCGCTCCGAGTTCGGGCGTGAAATCCTCGTTCAAGAAAGAAGACGCGGAGCCGAGCCGGCTCGATCTGGTGGTGCGCGGTGGAAAACTGGTGACGCCGGACGGCGTGGTGCGCGCGGATTTGGCGGTGGAGCGCGGGAAGATCGTGCGGATCGCGCCGACGATCGACGACGAGGCGGTGCGGACGTTGAACGCGAAAGGGCGCTATGTGTTTCCGGGGATCGTCGATGCGCACGTGCATTTCAACGAACCGGGTCGCGCGGACTGGGAGGGAATCGCGAGTGGGTCGGCGGCGCTGGCCGCGGGCGGCGGCACGTGTTTTTTCGACATGCCGTTGAACTCGGAGCCGCCGGTGCTCGATGCGGCGGCGCTGCGCGAGAAGCGTCGGCTGGCGGAGGAGCAGTCATGCGTGGATTTCGCGCTGTGGGGCGGGCTCACGCCGGGGAATCTCGACAAGCTCGCGGCGTTGCGCGATGCGGGCGCGATCGGGTTCAAGGCGTTCATGTGCGAGAGCGGGATCGCGAGTTTTCCGCGGGCGGATGCGAAGACGCTGCGCGAAGGGATGAAGCGCGCGGCGAAGCTCGGGATGCTCGTGGCGGTGCACGCGGAGGACGATGCGCTCGCGGCGAAGTTGACCGCGCAGGAGAAGGCGGCGGGGCGGACGGATGCGAAGGCGTATCTCGCGTCGCGGCCGGTCGAGGTGGAACTCGCGGCGATCCGGCAGGCGCTGGAGATCGCGGGCGAGACGGAGTGCGCACTGCATGTCGTGCACGTGAGCAGTCCCGAGGGAATCGCGCTGATCGACGAGGCGCGCGCGCAGCGGGTCGATGTGACGGCGGAGACGTGTCCGCATTATCTGTTGTTGAGCGAAAAGGACGTGGTGCGGCTCGGCGCGCTGGCGAAGTGCGCGCCGCCATTGCGCGACGAGAAACGGCGGAAGGCGATGTGGGCGGAGTTGCGCGCGGGACGGATTCAAACGATCGGGTCGGACCATTCGCCGTGCCGGCCGGAGATGAAGGATTCGGGAAATCTCTTCGCGGTGTGGGGCGGGATCATGGGGATTCAGCACGGATTCGAGCTGCTGTTTTCGGAAGCGAGCGCGGCGGAGAAGTTGGAGAAGGATTTGCCGGTGCTCGCGGCGGTGCTGGCGCGGAATGTGGCGCGGCGGTTCCGGATCGACGGGCGGAAAGGCGCGCTTGCGACGGGGCTGGACGCGGATTTTTCGCTGCTGGAGTTCGGCGACGAGCGGAAGATCGAGGCGGAGGAACTGTGGACGCGTCACCGGATGAGCGCGTATGAGGGGCGGAAGAGCCGGGCGCGCGTGACGCATACGTTCGTGCGCGGGTTTCCCGTGTGGGCGGACGGACGGCTGACGAATTTGCCGCCGCCGGGGGAGTTTTTGAAACCAGGGCCGCGCTGAACCGCGCTGCGCGCGGAAGCTCCAAGCTCCAACCTCCAAGCTCCAGTGAAGCTCCAAACTCGAACTTCCAACAGGCGGAGCGTGGATGGACGAGCAGTTTGAAATTGGAAATTTGAGGATTCTCTGGAGCTTGGTGCTTGGAGCTTGGAGCTTCTTTCTCCCATGACCCTTCCTTACGGACAAACTCGGACGCGGATTGAGGCGCGGCATGCGTTGATCGCGCCGGACGGTCACGTGAAGAGCAGCGTGCCGGGTATCCAAAACGCGGAGACGGTCATTCTGATCAACCCGGCACTGGGGGCGAAGTTCGCGCAACTGCTGGTGACGTTCGGCGCGGGCGGGCGGGCGGCGATGCCGGAGAGCGGGATCGAAACGGTGGGCTATTTCGAGACCGGCGGCGGCACGGTGACGATCGGACGGCGGAAGGCGCGCGTGGGCGCGGGCGGGTATTTTTTTGCGCCGGCGGGCGAAGGCTGGACGATCACGGCGCCGAAGCGCGGGTCGCGGGTGACGTTGTTTCAGAAGACGTTCGTGCCGCTTGCGGGTGCGTCGGCGCCGAAGGCGATCATCGGCGATGCGACGGCGGTCGAGGGCGCGCCGTTTCTCGGCGATCCGGACGCGCGGCTGCAGGTGCTGCTGCCGGACGAGCCGGCCTACGATCTCGCGGTGAATATTTTCACGTATCAACCGGGCGCGACGCTGCCGTTTGTGGAGACGCACGTGATGGAGCACGGGCTGCTGATGCTGAGCGGGCAGGGCGTGTATCGACTCGAGGAGTCGTGGTATCCGGTGACGGCGGGCGACGCGATCTGGATGGCGCCGTATTGTCCGCAATGGTTCGTCGCGATGGGGAAGACGCCGGCGAGTTATCTGTATTACAAGGATGTGAACCGGCCGGCGTTGTAAGGTGGCAAGAGGGCAGGGCGGATTTTAGCCACGGATTACACGGATGGGGCGAAGTCGGAGGTAGGAGACAAGCCTGCTTGGAGGCGATGGTGCCCGCGATCCCGCTGCTCACGCAGCGAGCCACATCGGAATCGCCGGCAAGCAGGCTCTACCGTTGAGAATGCGGCCGAGCTTTCGTTTGCGCGGGCGCGGGAATTGCTGACAGTCGTCATTCATGACCGGCGCGAGCAGCAGCTTCGATTTCACGCTCAATGGCGAAAAGGTGTCGGTGGAGGGTTTGGCGGCGACGACGACGTTGCTGCACTGGTTGCGCGCGACGGGGCGGACGGGAAGCAAGTGCGGGTGTGACGAAGGCGATTGCGGCGCCTGCACGGTGGCCTTGCTCGAGCGCGACCACGAGGGGCGTGCGACGTATCGGGCGGTGAACAGTTGCCTGACGCTGCTGCCGATGGTGGCGGGGCGCGAGGTGGTCACGGTCGAGGGGCTGGCGAAGGGCGCGGAGTTGCATCCGGTGCAAACGGCGATGGTCGAGCACTACGGTTCGCAATGCGGCTACTGCACGCCGGGTTTCGCGGTCTCGATGTTCGAGGCGCACTGCCGCAGCAACGGGATGAAGCCGGCGGAGATCAACGACCAGCTGTGCGGGAATCTTTGTCGCTGCACGGGGTATCGTCCGATTCGCGATGCGGCGGTGGCGGCGCTGGCGCGGCGGATGCCGGACGCGGTGGCGGAGCGGCTGGAGCGGGCGGTGCCGGACGTGGGCGTGCTCGATTACGCGAGCGGCGGCGGGCGGTTTTTCCGGCCGGGGTCGCTGGCGGAACTGCTGGCGCTGAAGGCGGCGCAACCGGACGCGCGCCTCGTGGCGGGGGCGACGGAGATCGGCGTGGAGTTGAACAAGAAGGCCAAGGCGTTTCCGAAGTTGATTTCGGTGGAGGCGGTGGCGGAACTGACGCGTATCCGCGCGACGGAGACGGAATGGCGGATCGGCGCGGGGGCGACGCTGACGGCGGTGTGGGATGCGCTGGGGAACGAATTTCCGTCGCTGGCGAAAATGTTCGCGGTGTTTGCGGCGCGGCAGATTCGCAACCGGGCGACGCTCGGCGGGAATCTCGTGACTGCGTCGCCGATCGGCGACACGGCGCCGGTGTTGATGTCGCTCGATGCGAAGGTGGTGCTGGCGAGCGCGCGGGGTGAACGGACGGTGGCGCTCGACGCATTTTTCACCGGTTACCGGCAGACGGTGCTCGCGGCGGACGAAGTGATGACCGAGGTGATTTTACCGCGAGGCGGGCCGGGGGCGGGGCTGACGCGGCGGGTGGATTTTGTGAAGGTGGCGCATCGACGCGAACTGGACATCGGAATCCTGGCGGGGGCGTTCTGCGTGGACTGCGACGCGGCGGGCGTCGTGCGGCGGGCGCGGCTGGCGTATAACGGCGTGGCGCCGGTGGTGCTGCGGGCGCGAAAGGCGGAGGCGGCGCTCGAAGGGCGCACAGTCGAGGCGGCGCGCGTGGACGTGGCGGAAATTTTAAGGGACGAGTTCGCGCCGATCAGCGATGTGCGCGGCGGCGCGGAGTATCGGCGGGGGGTGGTGGCGGCTTTGTGGGAGAAATTTGCGGCGGGCGAGACGAGCGTCGTGCATGATGCGGAGCCGACATTCAAGATGAGTGCGCCGTGGCCGGTGGAGGACGCGTCGAAGGCGCTGCGGCACGAGAGCGCGGTCGGGCACGTGACGGGGCGCGCGCAGTATGTCGACGACACGGCGCAGCGGCGGCCGATGCTCGAGGTGTGGCCGGTGATGTCGCCGCATGCGCGGGCGAAGATTCTGCGTCGCGATGCGACGAAGGCGCGGGCGATGGCGGGCGTGGCGGCCGTGTTGCTGGCGGAGGATGTGCCGGGGGAGAACAACGTGGGCGTGTCGCGGCATGACGAGACGTTGTTCGCGAAGGACGAGGTGTGTTATCACGGGCACATCGTGGCGGTGGTCGTGGGTGAAACGCTGGAGGTGTGCCGCGCGGCGGCGGGGTTGGTGGAGGTCGAGTATGAGCCGTTGGAGCCGGTGGTCTCGATCGAGCAGGCGGTGACGCGGGAGAGTTTTCATACGGAGCTGCGCGTGCTGGCGCGCGGCGATGCGGCGGCGGAGGTGGCGAAGGCGCCGCGGAAGATCGCGGGCGAGTTTTCGTTCGGCGGGCAGGAACATTTTTATCTGGAGACGCAGGCGGCGTGGGCGGAGCCGGGCGACGAGGGTGACGTGACGATTGCGTCGTCGACGCAGCATCCGTCGGAAATTCAGGCGATCGTGTCGGAGGTGCTGGCTTTGCCGCGGAACAAGATCGTGGTGCGCGCGCCGCGGATGGGCGGCGGGTTTGGCGGGAAGGAGACGCAGGGCAACACGCCGGCGGCGCTCGTGGCGCTGGCGGCGTTGAAGACCGGGAAGCCGGTGCGCGTGCAGTTCGACCGCGACGTGGACATGGCGTTGACGGGCAAGCGGCATCCGTTTCGCGCGGAGTTCGAGGTGGGTTTCGATGGCGAAGGGCGGTTGCTCGCGGCGAAGGTTTATCTGGTTTCGGATGGCGGGTGGTCGCTCGACCTGTCGCAGCCCGTGCTGGATCGCGCGCTATTCCATCTGGACAACGCTTACTACATTCCCGCGGTGCGGTTCAGCGGGCGGGTGGCGAAGACGAATGTGGCGTCGAACACGGCGTTCCGCGGATTTGGCGGGCCGCAGGGGATGCTGGTGATCGAGGAGATCGTCGACCGGGTGGCGCGCACGTTGGGGCTGCGACCCGAGGTGGTGCGCGAGCGGAATTTCTATCGCGGCGAAGGCGAGACGAACACGACGCATTATGGCGAGGAGATCGGCGACCATCGTGTGCAGGAAGCGTGGCGCGCGGCGCTGGAGCGGTCGCGTTTCGCAGAGCGGCGGAAGGACGTCGACGCGTGGAACGCGACGCATGCGCGGGTGAAGCGGGGCATCGCGATCACGCCGGTGAAGTTCGGGATTTCGTTCACGTTGACGCACTACAACCAGGCGGGCGCGCTGGTGAATATTTATCAGGACGGGACGGTGCAGGTGAACCACGGCGGGACGGAGATGGGGCAGGGGCTGCACACGAAGGTGCTCGGGGTGACGATGCGCGAGCTCGGCGTGCCGGCGGAGTGTATCCGGATCATGGCGACGAGCACGGACAAGGTGCCGAACACGTCGGCGACGGCGGCGTCGAGCGGGTCGGATCTGAACGGCGCGGCGGTGGCGGCGGCGTGCGCGACGCTGCGCGAGCAGCTGGCGGGCGTCGCGGCGAAGTTGCTTGAGCGGAAGACGGGGCAGGCGGTGAAGGCGGGGGATTTGTGGTTCGAGGACGGGATGGTGTTTGTGAGCGAAACCAACCCGCCGGGACGGCGGGTTCCACCTCGGAGCGCGGTGCGGTTTTCGGAGGTGTGCGCACAGGCGTATGTGGAGCGCGTGAGTTTGTCGGCGACGGGTTTCTATAAAACGCCGGGGATATTTTGGGATTGGGCGAAGGCGAAGGGGAAGCCGTTCGCGTATTTCGCGTGTGGCGCGGCGGTGAGCGAGGTGGAGGTCGACGGATACACCGGGATGAGTCGCGTGCTGCGGACGGACATCGTGCACGACGTCGGCGATTCGTTGAACCCGGGCGTGGATCGCGGGCAGATCGAGGGCGGTTTCGTGCAAGGCATGGGCTGGCTGACGAGCGAGGAGTTGAAGTGGGACGCGAGCGGGCGGCTACTGACGCACAGCGCGAGCACGTATCAGATTCCGGCGATCGGCGATGCGCCGCTGGAGTTCAACGTGACGCTGCTGCCGCGCGGGCCGGAGACGGCGGCGATCCACGGGAGCAAGGCGGTGGGCGAGCCGCCGTTGATGCTGGCGATCTCGGTGCGCGAGGCGCTGCGCGAGGCGGTGGCGAGCGTGGGCGGCGCGGGGCCGGTGGAACTGGCTTCGCCGGCGACGGGCGAGGCGGTGTGGCTGGCGATGGAAAAGCGGCGTGCGGCGGTTCGCTGAGGAGGGTGAGTCGAACGGCCGCGCGGAGCTTGGCCCTCCTGAAGAGGCGGCGAGTGTGTTTTAGGAGGCGCGGCGATGGGCGAGGCGGCGGCGCCAGGCGGCGAAGGCGAGGGTGGCGGTGCCGGCGAGAATGGCGTAGGTCGAAGGCTCGGGGATCGGGCTGCCGAGGCCGGCGACCGTGACGATGCCGCTGGTGTAGAATGCGGTGTCGTCCCAGAAGAGTCCGCCGCCGAGCGAGGGAAGATCGAGTTGCGCGAACGTGCCGTTGAAGGTGGTCCAGTCGAGAAGATCAAAGTAATCGCCGTTCGTCGGCGCGAAACTTTCACTCAGGAGCACACGCAGCGTGCCGCCGGCGGAGAACGTGCCGGTGATGTTGAGCGCATCGTATTCGAGGCCGCGACCGAGTCCGCCGAGTTCGAGGATGAGCGTGCCGGTCGCGCTTTGGGTGAAGTTGGAAAGGGTGAGCAGCGCGAAGTCGTCGCCGGGGGAGAACGTGCCGTGGTTGGTGAGCGCGCCGGTGAACGAGCCCGCGCCGGTAAGCGTGGCGTTGGAGGAAACGGTGACATCGCCGGTGCCGAAGGCGGAGCCGCTGGTGTTGCCGATGCGCACGGCGCCGCGGGTGATGGCGGTGTCGCCGGAGTAGAGATTGGCGCCGTTTAGCACGAGCGTGCCGTTGCCGGTTTTCGTGAGGCCGCCGGAGCCGGCGATGACGCCGGCGTAGGTGAGCGTGCCGGTGGTTTGGAACGTGCCGCCGCCGGCGCCGAGGGCGATGCCGCGCCGGGCGTTGAGCGTCATCGTGGCGGTGGTGCGCAGCGTGCCGCCGTCGAGGACGAGGTGGCCGGGGGTCGCGGAGACGGGAGCGGTGCCGAGCCGGCCGTCGGCGGAGATGGAGAGGGTGCCGGCGTCGATGGTGGTGGAGCCGGTGTAGGTCTGGTTGCCGGTGAGCGTGAGCCGGCCGGTGCCGGACTGGAGGAGCGATCCGCTGCCGGAGAGGACGCCGGTGAACGAGAGGTTCGATGAAGAATCGAAAGCGAGCGTGGCGCCGCTGGCGCTCGTGAATGTTCCGTCGACGTCGCCGAGTTCGCCGCCGTTGCCGAACTGGAGCGTGCCGGCGTTGAGGGTGACGCTGCCGGTGTCGAGGCTCGCGTAATCGCCGGCGAAGATTGATGTGCCTGGGCCGTTTTTCTCGATGGTGCCGAGGTTGGTGACGTAGCCGGTGAACACGGTGGCGGTATCGGTATGGTCGAGGACGATCGACCCGTAGTTGAGCCAGCCGCCCTCGATGTGGCCGGCGTTCGCGCCGTTGCCGATGAGCATAGTGGAATCGTCGTAGGAGATGCCGGTGCCCTCGCCGTCGCCGACGCGCAGAACGCCGCCGTTTTCCAGGGTGAACGTGCCGCGAGTTACCTGGAAGGACGGGGTGGACCACTGCGACCCGGCGCCTGTGATCGTGAACGCACCGGTGCCGTAGTAGTAACCGATGTTCAACTCGGCACTCGAACCGGTGGCGCCTGCGGCGACGGTGATCGAGCCGACCCCGGTGGTGTCGTAACCGAGCTGAATCGTGTTGTTGACCGTCCAGGAAGAACCTTCGCCGGTGAGAAGCACGTCGCCGGTGCCCGAGTAACCGACGGCGACGGTGCCGGAGCTGACGACGCTGCCGCCGGCGCTGATGGTGAGGGAGCCGGCGCTGCCGAGCGCCGAGCCGAGGGTCAAACCCCAGTGACCGGATTCGGCCTGGTCGACGAGCTGCGAGTTCGCGCCCGTGACGAGAAGGTTGCCGCCGACGCCGTCGAAACTGCCGGCCGTGAGCGAGCTGACGGTGACCAGACCGCCGTGCGAGACGACGAGGTGGTCGAGGTCGCCGGTGGCATCGATCGAGAAGTGGGAAGTCGTCCAGGCGGAGTCGGCGCCGGTGACGGTGAGCTGGCTGGCGGCGCCCAGCTGCACCGAATTGCTGGCGCCGGTGGCGCCGTTTTCGACGCGGACGCGGCCCGCATCATAGAAACCGAGCAACAGGAAGTCGAGGGACACGCCGGAGGAGCCGATGACAGCGGTGGCTTCGTTGCCGACGATGGCGGTGGCGCTGCCGTCAGATTCGGGCACGCCCGAATCCCAGTGCGCGGCGTTGAACCAGCTCCCGTTGTCGGGACCGATGTAGAACTGGGCGACGAGCGTGTTCGCACCGGGGAGAGCGAGAGCCAGGACAGCGGCGAGGCACGCGCGGGATGGGGGGCGGCGAAGAGGGGAGCGAAGGAGAAGCGGGAAGGAGCGCACGATGCGCGGAAGTTTTTCCGGTGGGCGTTGCGGCCCAAGCGGGCAGAACCCGTAGAACTACGGGGCGGGGTGCTGCGGGAGTTTTTCGATCGCGCTAATGACGCCGACGTCTGCGATGGCCCAGAGGGTTTTGCCGAGGCGTTTTTGGTCAGTGGCGGTCATGAAATAAAAAGAAAAGTGGCAGGAGCATCTTGCTCCGATTGTTTGAAGGGGGAGCTGGAAGCTCCCGCTACTCCAAGAGAATCGACCGTGGTCAGGGCTTCCTTTTTCTTAGTTTCGCCTCGATGGATTTGAGCTCGGTTTCGTCGGCCTGGTCGGCGGCGAGGGCTTCCTGTTTTTTGCGGCGGGCGTCGAAGTCGAGGAAGAGGGCGCTCGTGGACGCCTCCATCCGCTCGTGGCTGATGCCGCCGCAGCCTTCGAGGAGCGGAAATCCGTTGGAGGTGACGATCTGGTCGATGTTTTCTTTCCAGAAACTCATGCGGGTCTCCTGGCGGTTCTTCGCGCGGAGCTCGGCGGTTTCGAGGAAGATGACGACGAGGCGGTTGAGCGTATCGATTTCGTCCTCGGTCAGGTAGTTCTTGGCGACGAGGATATCGGTCTTGCGGACCTGATCGCCCTTCCACGCGAGCAGGCCGAAATGGGCGTCGGCCGGGTTGGCGCGGGCGGAGATCAACTCGGCGGCGGTGTGGCGGGTGACGGCGTAGAGCAGGACGTTCTCACGAAGCGCAACCAGTGACCGAACCGTTTGGTTTTTCTCACAACCCTCCGCACTCAACGCTCAACTGCACACGAGCGCGCGATCTTCCATCAGCAGGCAGGCGCGGAGGCCTGCCGCTACGGACGGCAACCCGTAGAACTACGGGGACGGCGGGCAACATGCGGCTTGTGCCGCTGGCGCGGACGCGCCGGAGTGTCGGCGGATGTGGCCCTTCCGCTTCAACTCCTGGCTGCCGCTGGCGTGTTTGCTCGCGCTGGTGGCGATGATGCTCGGGACGTTGATGCTCGGCGTGGCGGGCGATCGCAAA